>CAYJEC010000302.1:4132-4722 GCA_964369025.1 uncultured Ideonella sp.
TGCGACGAGGTGGAGGTGATTCAGCAACGCCTGGTCGGCGAGAAGCACCTCAAGCTGCGGCTGCGCCACCAGGGCCAGCTGCGCGACGCCATCTGGTTCGGCCACACCGACAGCCTGCCCGCCAAGGTGCGCCTGGCCTACCGCCTGAGCCTGGACGAGTTCCAGGGCCAGCAGCGGCTGCAGATGGTGGTGGAAGCAGCGGCCTGACCCTGGGGCACCCGGTACATGGGCGACACTGGGCACCCAGCCAGTGTGTTTCGGCCCCATGCAGATCGGCACCTTCAGAGAACAGCTTCGCGCACTCGGCGCCACGCCTGCGCACGAACAGCGTGTGCTGCGGCTGTGGGCGCAGGCCAGACCGCAGGACAGTGGCAAGCGCCGGCTCGAGGATTTCATGCCCAAGGCCGTTCGCGAGGCCCTGCCGGCGATCGAGGCAGAACTGAAGGGCCTGGCCACGCTGCGGTCCGAGCACCCGGCCGAGGACGGCTCGGCGCGCCTGCTGGTAGCGCTGGCCGACGGCCAGACGGTGGAGAGCGTGCTGCTGCCACGCGACGGCCTGTGCGTCTCCACCCAGGTGGGCTGCGCTGTCG
>CAYJEC010000303.1:0-4714 GCA_964369025.1 uncultured Ideonella sp.
ACCGAAAGCCCCTAGGCCATTGGCGAGACAATCGAGCTATGACCACGCCACCCGCCCAGGCGCGCAACCCACTGCATGGCGTGACCCTGGAGGCCATGCTCACGGCCCTGGTCGCGCACTACGGCTGGCCGGGCCTGGCCGACCGCATCGCGCTGCGCTGCTTTTCCAGTGAGCCCAGCATCAATTCGAGCCTGAAGATGCTGCGCAAGACACCGTGGGCCCGTGAGAAGGTGGAGGGGCTCTACCTCTACATGCTGCGCGAGCAGCGCCGCAGCCCGCCAGACCCGCCGCGATGACTGGTGCTCCGCCCCGGCTGAGGTACCTGGCCGGCTACCCGCCCGAGTTGCTGGCGCAGGTTCATGCGCTGATCGCGGAAGGCCGCCTGGCGCAGACGCTGAGCGAGCGCTACGGGGCCCAGACCCACACCGTGCGCACCGACGGCGCACTGTTCGACTACGTGGGCGAACTGAAGAGCCGTTACCTGCGCAATGCCGAACCGCTGTCCAAGGTGATGTACGACAACAGGCTTCAGGTCATCCAGAACGCGCTGGGCACGCACACCGCGGTGTCAAGGGTGCAGGGCGGCAAGCTCAAGGCCAAGCGCGAGATCCGCATTGCCGGCCTGTTCCGCGAGGCGCCTGCGCCGTTTCTGAAGATGATCGCCGTGCACGAGCTTGCGCACCTGAAGGAACGCGAGCACGGCAAGGCCTTCTACGCACTGTGCACCCACATGGAGCCGGCCTACCACCAGCTGGAGTTCGATGTGCGCCTGTGGCTGACAGCGCGCGACTTGGCGCCGCCGACACCGGCCGTCACAGTTCAAGATGGGCGGCGATAGCCGGCTTCGACCCAGGACTCAGCGCTTGCGGCTGTGAGCCGGAACTGCGCAGCCACGCGAACCGACGCGAGGGTGTCACCTCCCGCATCGAGTGCGCTCAGCGTGGCGTAGGGGTCGTCGTCGTCGGGCACGATGTCCAGCATCACCGTGATGCGCTCGGTGGGCGTGTCCACGGTGACCTGCTTGTGCAGCATCGCATGGCGCTGCTGCTCGTGCCGGCGGATCACCTCTGCGGCGGTCTTCACCAGGGTGTTGAAGGCGGCGGTGTCCAGCGGCTTTGGGTTTTTCTTGTCGCGGCCCATGGTCCACGGCCCGACGAGCGCCGGCTCGGCCTCGCCCTGCAGGTACATCTCCACCGCCCAGCCGTCGTCGTCCTCGTTCTTCACGACCTTGGCCGTCCAGCCGTTGTCGCGCCAAAGGCGGGGCTCGTGAAGGGCTTCGGGGAGGTCACTGTCTTCGATCTCGGTCATGGGGGTATCTTACCGGCGCTCCAAGTGACGACCGCGATGGCGCGCCGGGGCCGGGTTGCGCACAATGCGCGCCATGACCGAACACCCCCTCGTCATCGCCGGCGGCGGCATCGCCGGCCTGTACTGCGCACGCCGCCTGGCCGAGGCCGGGCACTGGCTGCTGATCCTGGAAACGGCCTCCGACCGCTGGGGTGGCCGCATCGAGACCGAGGAGCTTGACGGCTTCATCGCCGAGATGGGCCCGATGCGCTTCGAGCCGACGCTGCAACCGCGCTTCGCGGCGCTGTGCGACGAACTGGGTGTGGACCTGGTGCCGTTCGCCGGCCCGGCCGCGGGCGGCGCGACTGCACTTGACGAGGACCTGCCGCCCGAGGAGCAGGGCCTGAACTCGCTGGAGTTGCTGCGGCGCGGGATCATGCTGATCATGGGCCGCCAGCCGGACGACCAGGGCTGGATCGACGGCCTGACCGAGGCCGACTACATGCGCCTGCGCAAGCACGCGCAACTGCACGGCCAGCCGCTGTGGGCCACCGGCTTCTGGAACGCCCTGTCGGCACAGGGCATCCTCAGCCACGGGGCGCTGGTGAAGCTGCGCGACACCGGAACCTTCTATCACATGATCCCGGAGAACCTGAACGCCATCGAGTGGATCGTCTGGTGGCTGCGGGCGCTGAAGACAGTCGGCCGCGAACTGGCCAGCATCGCCGGTGGCTCGGCCAGGCTGACCGAGGGCCTGCTGGCGGACCTGCGCCGCCACCCGAACGTGACGCTGGCGGGCGGGCACACGCTGCTGAGCTTTCGGCCGGCCGACCTCGGCAGTTCCACCCTGCTGCTCGACGTGCGCACGCAAAGCGGCGTGACCCAGATCGCCACCCAGCGCCTGATCCTGGCGTTGCCGCGGCTGCCGCTGGTCAAGCTGGGCCACCACCTGCCGCAGCACATCGCGCAGCAACTCGACAGCGTGAACGGCTTCCCGATGCTGAAGGTCTTCCTGGTCAGCAACGCCCCTTGGTGGGACCACGACCAGCCGCCGCAGCAGCACGCTGACTGCATGCCGACGCGCGAGGTGCACTACTTCCGTCGCCCGCGCGACGCGGACCCGGACGGCCACGGCATGGTGCTGCTCTACATGGATCGCCCGTCCACCGAGTTCTGGCGCCACTATGTCATCGAGACGCAGCGCCATGACCGCGCTGAGGTCGACCAGAACGGCCGCATCGTCGACGCTTTCGCGCTGTTCGTTGCCCGCGACGTCAAGCGCGCCCTGGCGGCCACCGCGGCCAACGGTGAAACCGGCGTGCGCCTGACCGAGCAGGCGCGGCGCCTGTTCGAGCACATGACACTGGCCGAAACCACCACCTATGTGCGCCAGTCCATCGTCACCTACGGCATCCGCGACTGGGCGCGCGCGCCGTATGGCGCGGCCAACCACGGCTGGCAGCCCGGCGTGCGCTCCTGGAAGGTGATGGAGTCGTTCCAGGCATTCGACTTTGGCAGCGGAGCCCGCAACGTGCACATCGTCGGCGAGGCCTACTCGGACTACCAGGGCTTCATCGAGGGCTCGTTGAACAGCGCCGAACGTGCGCTGAGGACGATTCCGGCGCTCGAGCCCGCCACCGCGGGCCCCGACTCCGGTGGCCCGAATGATGCTTGATCGGTTGACCACCTTCGAGAGATCGCCATGACCGCGAACCGCAGCTTCAAGTACTACGACTTCATCATGGCGGCGTTCGTGTGCGTGCTGCTGTGCTCCAACCTGATCGGCGCGGCCAAGGCGGCGACACTCGATCTGCCATTGCTCGGCACGGTGACCTTCGGTGCCGACCTGATGTTCTTCCCACTGTCCTACATCTTCGGCGACATCCTGACCGAGGTGTATGGCTACGGGCGCGACCGGCGTGTGGTCTGGGCCGGCTTCGGCGCGTTGATCTTCGCTGCCTTCATGGCGTACGTGGTGGTGAACCTGCCGCCCGCCAAGAACGAGTTCATGGCGGTCTACCAGACGCAGATCGAAGGGGTGTTCGGCAACACCTGGCGCATCGTGGCCGGCTCGATGATCGCGTTCTGGTGCGGCAGCTTCGCCAACAGTTTCGTGATGGCCAAGATGAAGATCCTCACCCAGGGCCGGTATCTGTGGATGCGCACCATCGGCTCGACGATCGTCGGCCAGTTCGTCGACACCAGCCTGTTCTTCGTGATTGCCTTCTGGGGCATCTGGCCGCAGGAGCAGTTGATCGCCGTCACCATCACCCAGTACCTCTTCAAGACCTCGTGGGAGGCGCTGATGACGCCCATCACCTACCGCGCGGTGTCGTTCCTGAAACGTGTGGAAGGGGAGGACTACTACGACCGCGACACCAACTTCTCGCCCTTCCACCTGAAGGCGTGAGAGGCGGCGGGCTCAGCCCCCGCCGCGCTGCAGAAAGAGGTCGAAGAAGCGCAGGAAGCGCGTGCGTTCATCGTCGCTGAGCGCGCCGGAGAACCGGTAGTGCACCTGCATCCGCGGCATGCGCATCAACGCGATGCGCCGCTCGGGCAGCACCTGCCAGCGCAAGTGGAGCTGGCCACCGTCGCCGATGTCAACAGTGGCCTCGCCGGGCGGGCCCAGCATCAGCCGGTGCGGGCCGACGGCACCGGGCAGGCAGCGCAGCCAGTCGGCCTCGGTGCTGCCATGCTCGCGCTCGAACTCGGTGTTGTTAACCACCGGCGATCGGCGGCCAGATGGCCAGCACGTCGCCCTCTGCGAGGGTGCGGCTGCCACGCTCCTCGGGCGGCACGAAGTGGCCGTTGATCAGCACCAGGTGCACCATCTTCATGGGCAACCTGAACGGCTCGATGATCTCAGCCACGCTGGCGCCGGCCGCGACGTCCAGTTCCATCAGGTTTCCGTTGCGCTTCTCGGCTGGCAGGAACTCGGTGAGGCTGGCGTAGAGCTTGAATGTGATGCGCATGGGCGGATGATGCCGTGGCTCATTGCGGCTTGTAGTGCGCCGGCTCGGCCTGGGCCTGGGCACAGGCCAGATAGGCCTCCATCAGCAGCGTCGGATCGGCCAGCAGCTTGTCCCTCCAGGGGCCCAAGCTCACTTGGCCCTCGACCAGGCCCCGCATCACGCCGACATGCTGGGTCCAGCCGATGGCGTTGCAGCCGACCAACTGATCGCCGCCGAACTGAAGGCTCAGGTGTCGGCCCGCTGCCTTGTCCGTCAGCTCGACATTCTGGCCGCCGGCGACGCCCATCCAATTGCCGAAACTGGCCGAGATCAGGCCCAGCGTGTCCAGCACGTTGATCTGGGTGACGCCCTTCAGTTCGGTGCGCTGACCCACCATGTTCAGTGCAGCCACCCGAGCCTGCTCGGCAGCGTTGGGCTGGATGGCGCTGACGATGGTCTGGCCGCTGACCTTGTCG
>CAYJEC010000304.1:0-4707 GCA_964369025.1 uncultured Ideonella sp.
GGGCGAGCAGGGCCTGATCGATACGCATGACCATCCGGTGTGCGAAGCGGTGTGGTCCCTGTACCGCCACACCGTCGCCCGGCTGGGACCGGTGCCGACCATGATCGAACGCGACGACCACATCCCGCCGCTGGTGGAGCTTGTCGCCGAGCTGAACCGCGCCCGGCAGGAAGCCGCCCTGGCGCTGGCCAGCCACCACACGGTGCCGGCATGACCACCCAAGCCAGTTTGGCCGATCTGCAGCGCCAGTTCGCGGCGCTTGTGTGTGCCGAGGCCGCCTCGCCGGCCGAGCCACTGCTGCGCCCTCTGCGAGACGGCGCACCCCGCCTGGGCGTCTACCGCCACGCCTACCGCGCCCGCCTTGTCGAAGCCCTGCGCAGCAACTACCCGGTGCTGCACCGCTCCTTGGGCGACGACGAGTTTGCTGCGCTGGCCATGGCCTACCTGGACGAGCATCCGTCCCGCCGGCCGTCGATCCGCTGGTTCGGCGATGCGCTGGTGGGCCATGTCCGCACCCACGCCGGCTCGCTCCCTCACCCTGCGCTGGCCGATCTGGCGGCCATGGAGTGGGCGCTGGGTTGCAGTTTCGACGCCAACGACGTTGCGGCGCTCACCTTCGACGAACTGGCCACGCTGCCTCCGGCGGCCTGGCCCGGCGCCCGCTTCGAGCAGCACCCCTCGGTGGCGTGGCTGGATCTGCACTGGGCTGTCGAGCCGATCTGGCAAGCCCTCACGCTGGACACCGACGCGGCGACCGACGAACCCGAGGCGCTCGACCACGGCCTGCTGGTCTGGCGCCAGGGCCTGGAGACCCGCTGGCGATCGGTGCAGCCCGATGAGGCGGTGGTGCTGTTGGCCTGCCTGGCCGGCGACACCTTTGCCGCGTTGTGTGCGCTGGCCGCCGAGACCCGCGGTGAGCACGCCGCCCCCTGGGTGGCCGCCGCGCTGCGCCGCTGGGTCGACGATGGCCTTCTGGTCTGGCGGGCAACCGGCAAACCGTAGAATCGTGCCCCTCCCACCAGCGTGACCACGCCGCCCCGCCAGGCGGCGTTTCTGCCTTTGCATCTGCCCATGGCCGGCATCCACATCACCGACATCGAGCTGGCCATCAACTGGTGGCGTGAGCGCTCGCCCTCGCCAGACGGTGTCACCGCCTGCCCCGAGGTGCTGGCGCTGGCGGAGGTGTATGCGCTGATGGTTTACTACCGCGAGCCAGAGGCCGATGAGACGAGCATGCCCGCACGGGCACGCGAGGCCTGGCTTGGCTGGTACCACACCACGCCGGATGCGCCCTGCATTGCCATCTGCTCCACGGCCCAGGGCGACCCCGTCTGCAAGGGCTGCGGCCGCACCGAAGGCGAGGTGCAGCACTGGCCGGTGCTCAGCCCCGGCGAGAAGCGGCAGGTCTGGCGCCGCATCACGCTGCAGGCCACGGCGTGGCGCTTCAACCGCTATGCCGAGCGCGCCCGCGCCGCACACGGTGCCGACCACCCCCCGGTGGACAGCTTTCCGCCGCACCCGGGCGGCCCCGGCGCATGACATTCACCGACAGCGTTCGGCGAATCGTCCCGCTGGCCTGGCCGGTCTTCATCGGCCATGTCGCTGTGCTGGCCTTCAGCACCATCGACACGGTGCTGGTGGCGCGCCACTCGCAGGCCGACCTGGCGGCCCTGGCGGTAGGCGCCGCCGCCTACATCACGGTGTTCATCGGCTTCATGGGCATCGTGCTGGCGGTGTCGCCGATGGTCGGCCAACTCTATGGTGCCCAGCGGCTCGAAGCCGCCGGCGACGAGGCTCACCAGGCCGTCTGGTTGGCGTTGGGCCTGTCGGTGCTCGGCAGCACGCTGCTGTTCTTTCCCTACCCGTTCCTGTGGCTCTCCAAGGCCACGCCCGAGGTGGCCGAGCGGGTGCAAGGCTACCTCACTGCCCTGGCCTTGTCGTTGCCGGCCTCGCTGCTGTTCACCGTCTACCGCGGCTTCAATACCGCCGTCTCGCGGCCCAAGGCGGTGATGGCGCTGCAGCTCGGCGGGCTGGCGCTGAAGCTGCCCCTCACTGCAGCGCTGGTGTTCGGCGTGCCGGCTCTGGGTATACCGGAACTGGGCGTCACCGGGTGCGGCATCGCCACCGCCTGTGCGATGTGGGGCCAGGTGCTGATCGCCTGGTGGGTGATGCGCCATGACCGCTTCTACGCGCCGTTCAAGCTGTTTGGCCGGGGCCTGCACCCCCCGCACCGTGCCGCACTGAAAGGCCTGCTGAAGCTGGGCGTGCCGATGGGCGCCGGCATCCTGATCGAGGTGACCGGTTTCAGCACCATGGCGCTGCTGATCTCGCGCATCGGCACCGTGCCGGTGGCCGGCCATCAGGTGGCCACCAACATCGTCTCGCTGATGTTCATGCTGCCGCTGGCGCTGGCCAACGCCAGCAGCACCTTGGTGGCGCAGCGCATCGGCGCGGGGGATCTGCCGGATGCGCGCCGCATCGGCTGGCACAGCCTGGCGTTCGGCGTGGCGCTCTCGGCGGCCCTGGGTGCCGCCGTTTTCGTCGCCCGCCATGGCGTCGTCGGCCTGTACACCGCCAACCCGGCCATCGCCGGCGCCGCCCTGCCGCTGCTGACCTGGGTCGTGCTGTTCCACATCGCTGATGCGATCCAGACCATCACCGCTTTCGTGCTGCGCGCCTGGCGCATCGCCACCGTGCCGATGGTGATCTATGCCGGCGCGCTGTGGGGCGTCGGCCTGGGCGGCGGCTACGTGGTGGCCTTCAATCTCAGCGGCGCGACACCGGCAGCCGTGCTGGGCGCTCGCGGCTTCTGGGCCGCGTCGACCACCGGCCTGGTGGTGGCCAGCATCGCGCTGACCGTGTTCATGCTGCTGGTGCTGCGGCCCCAGGCACGCCCGGCAGGCTGAGCACGAAGCAGCTGCCGCCGCCCTCGCGCGGCTCGCAGTGCACGCCGCCCTGGTGCCGCTCGGCGATCTGGCGAACCAGCGACAAGCCCAGGCCCACGCCGCCCTCGCGCTCGGCATGGCCCGGCATCCGGTAGAAGGCCTCGAAGATGCGCTCGCGTTCAGACTCGGGCACGCCCGGGCCGCGGTCGCAAACCTTGAGCTCGACACCACCGCCAGCCCGGCAGCCCAGTTGGACGCTGACCTCTTCGCCGCCATATCGGCGGGCGTTCTCCAACAGGTTGCGCGCGGCTCGGCGCAGCAGGCGTTCGCTGCCGCGCACCTGCAAGGCGGAGCCTTCAGGGCCAGCCGTCAACTCGGCACCGACGCGTGCAGCCTCCTCGGCCACCATCCCGGCCAGGTCGACCGGCTCGTCGAGTTCACCCACTGCCCCGGCATCCAGCCGGCTGGAAAGAAGCACCTCCTCGACCAGCGCGTCCAACTCGCCAATGTTGGTGTCGATCTCGCGCTTGAGCGAGGCCAGCATCGCGGGCGGGGCGTCGTCCAGCATCGTGACGGCCATCTTCAGCCTCGCCAGCGGCGAGCGAAGTTCATGGCTGGCGTTGGCCAGCAGGCTCTGGTGCGACTTGATCAGCGCCTCGATGCGCGTGGCGGCCTGGTTGAAGCTGGCGGCCACCGCTGCCACCTCGTCCTTGCCCTCGACCACCATGCGGTGATCCAGTGCTCCGGCGCCAAAGGCCTCGACGCCCTGCTTGAGCGTCTCCAGCCGGCGCGTCAGGCCCCGCACCACCGGGTAGGCACCGCCAGCGACCGCCAGGAACAGCAGCAGCGACAAGGCCACCAGCCCCAGGCCCGCAGGCCAGTCCGGCGGACGCCCGGGCAATGGCAGCGGGAACGTGTCGCCCGGCCGGCCGGGGCCGAGGCCCGTGCCCCCGCCGGGCGGTGGGCCGGCGCGGTCGTCAGGCCCGGGCGGGCGCCGGTCCAGCGGTGGCCCGGCATCGGCAAACGGGCCCGCTTCCGGCCCGCTGGCGCCCGGCGGCGGGCGCTCGCCATCGAACGGGGGATCACCACGCTGCACGCGTGCCAGGTTGGGCCGCATCAACCACAAGACCCGGCCGTCATCGAGGCGGATCGGGAAGGCCCGGCGCGTGTTGTTGGCGTCGAGCTCGCGACGCATGTAGGTCTCGGAGGCACCGATGCGCTGGCCCTGCGCATCGTGCAGGGCCAGTGGCACGCGCAGGCGCCGCGACCACTCGCGCAAGGCCTGGATCTGCGCCTCGGCAGGCGCGTCGGGCGCCGGGATGGAGTTCTGGATCAGATCCCCCCAGGCCGACATGCGCTCGGTGATCTGCGCCTCCGCACGCTGGCGCTCGCCCTCCAGGTGCCTTTGCACCAGCCAACCGGAAGCCAGCGCAAACAGCGCCAGCGTGGCCACCACGGTGAGCCAGATGCGCAGGTAGAGAGATTTCAATCAGCGTCTTGCTTGCGGGCGAACACGTAGCCCGTGCCGCGCACCGTGAGCACGCGCTTGGGGTTCTTGGGGTCGTCCTCGATCATCGCGCGGATGCGCGACACATGCACGTCGATCGAGCGGTCGAACGCCTCCATCGGGTGGCCCTTGAGCGCGTCCATGATCTGGTCGCGGCTCAGTACCCGGCCCGGGCTGTGTGCCAGCACGGTGAGCAACTCGAACTGGTGGCCGGTGAGATCACAGCGCTGGTTATCCAGCCGTGCCTCGCGTGCGCCAAGATCGATCTCCAGGCGGCCGAAACGCAGGATGTCCTCGTCGCCGGCCTGCGGTTCC
>CAYJEC010000305.1:0-4707 GCA_964369025.1 uncultured Ideonella sp.
TCGTCGGTCACATCGGTGGCGGTGCCGCCGGTGGACAGGTTGGCGTTGTTGCGCAGGATCACGCGCTGGCCCTTCTCGGGCACCGATTCGGGCGTCAGGCCCTGCAAGGACAGGCGGGCCACGGCGATGTCGTCGAAGCGGATCTTGGTCAGCGAGGTGGCATGGCCGTCGCCACGGCGCGGGTCGGCATTGACCTGGTCGACCAGCTGGCGCACCGTGTGCTGCCCGTCGCCATTCACGTGCGGGGGGTCGCGGCGGGCGGCTGCCACCAGGCGCTGCCCCACCACCAGCAGGCGGAAGTCGCTGCCCGGCAGGAACTTCTCGACCATCGGGTGGCCGATCTCCTCGGCCGCCTGGTAGGCGATCTCCAGATGCGCGCGGTCGGTGATGTTGACGGTGACGCCCTTGCCTTGGTTGCCATCCTGCGGCTTCACGACCACCGGCAGGCCGATCTCCTGGGCCACCTCCCAGGCGTCGTCCACGCTGGAGACGGGCCGGCCCAGCGGCACTGGCACGCCGGCCGAGCGCAGCAAGGTCTTGCACAGGTCCTTGTCCTGGGCGATGGATTCGGAGACGGCGCTGGTGGTGTCGACCTCGGCGGCCCAGATCCGGCGCTGCTTGCTGCCCCAGCCGAATTGCACCAGGCTGCCGCTGGTCAAGCGGCGGTACGGGATGCCGCGGGCGATGGCGGCGTTGACGATCGAGCCGGTGGACGGGCCCAGGCGGATGTCTTCGTCCAGCTCGCGCAGCTTGGCGATCACCGCGTCGCTGTCGAAACCGTCGGCGCCGTTCTCGCCCAGCGCCGCACGCAGCAGGTTCTCGGCGGCCTCCAGTGCCTGCCGGCCGACGGGCTCTTCGCTGTATTCGACGACGACCTGGAAGACGCCTTGCTCCACCGTCTGCGTGGTCCGGCTGAAGGTCACCGGGCAGCCGGCCTGCGTCTGCAGCGCCAGCGTGGCAGCCTCAAGCACATGGGCCAGCGAGGCCTGCTCGGGTTTCAGGCGCAGGGCGCCGAGCCCTGGGAAGAGGGCGCGCAGGCGCGCCTCGAAGCCGGGCAGGGTGGTCAGCGCGCGCTCATGCTCGTCGCAGGCGACGATGGCTTCGACGGCGGTGTGCCGGCTCCAGAGGTTGGGGCCACGCAGGGCACGGATGCGGGAGATGTCCATGGAGGGCAGGGTCGTCGAGGTCGTGGAAACGAGGGTGAGGTCAGACGTGCGCGGTGGTGAGATCGAAGGTCTCGATGCCGGCGCCGATCAGCTCGGGTGAGATGCCGAAGGCCCAGGCCGCGGCCACTGCGGCCAGCAGGGCCTCGGCCAGCGCGCCACCGCCGTCGCCGTCGTGGCCATGGCGGCGCAGCACACCCACCACATCGGGGCCGGGCAGCTCGCTGGCGCCGCTGACCAGCATCACCCGGCCGGCACGCAGCACGGCGGCGCGGCCGCCCTCGGATACATGGTCGCGCAGGGTCTCGGGCACACCGGAAGGGCCCTCGATGGCATACAGCAGCACCTCGCCGTCGCACAGGTCGGCCAGCTCGCAGATGCGCGGGTCGGCGGCGTTGAGCACGCCGACGCCGTCGTCCAGCACCACGTCGATCTGGGTGCGCAGCACCTTGTAGAGCTGGTCGCTCTCGCTGATGTCGTGGCGCGACAGTTCGTCGGCGCCGCCCATGTCGGTGACCACGCCGACATGGCAGCGGTCGTAGGGCAGGCCTTCATCCAGGATCAGCGAAGGGCCGTTCTCGAACACGGCGGCCTGCGCCTCGCGGTTCATCAGCAGGCGGTGGCTGCCGTCCCAGAAGCGGGTGCTGTGGTACTTGCCGATGGCCTCGATGCGGCGCTGGCCGAGGAACAGGCCGTCGCGGCAGGCCAGGCCGGTGTGGCGGCCGGAGAGGTGCACCAGCCAGGCGATGGCGCGGGCGATGGTGGCCGTGCCGCGTGTGCCGGCCACGCCGACGATGGGGATGCGGCCCGGGTGCGGATCATGGTCGTCGCTGGGGAACAGTTGCTCGACGATGGCCTGGCCCACCGGGCGCGGCTTGCCGACGGCCGGCTTCAGGTGCATCAGCAGGCCCGGGCCGGCGTTGACCTCGACCACTGCGCCGCCCTGCTCGTGCAGCGGGCGCGAGATGTCCTCGGCCACCACGTCGATGCCGGCGATGTCCAGGCCCACGGCGCGGGCGGCCAGCGAGACGTAGTGGTCGACTTCGGGGTGCAGGTCGTCGGTGCAGTCGATCGCCACGTTGCCGTTGCGCTGCACCAGCACCCGGCGGCCGGCGGCGGGCACCGAATCGCAGGTCAGGCCCTGGCGCTGCAGGTCGAGCAGGATCACGCCATCTTCGCGCGGGTTCAGGCGGTTCAGCGGGTGGTCTTCGGTGGTGCCACGGCGCGGGTCGGAGTTGATCTGCGCGTCGACCAGGTCGGCCACGTTGTGATGCCCATCGCCGGTGACCCAGGCGGTTTCGCCGCGGGCAGCGGCCACCACCTTGCCGTTGACCACCAGCAGCCGGTGCTCCTGGCCGGGGATGAAGCGTTCGACCATCACCTCGCTGCCGTGGCGCGCCGCCACCTCGTAGGCGGCCTCGACATCGGCCTGCTGGGTGAGATCGAGCGTGACGCCGCGGCCGTGGTTGCCGTCGGTGGGCTTGACCACCACCGGGGCGTCGAAATCCTGCGCCGCGCGCCAGGCCTCGGCCGGGCTGTGCACGATCTCGCCCTCGGGCACCGGCACGCCGCAGGCTTGCAGCAAGGTCTTGGTGAGGTCCTTGTCGCAGGCGATGGTCTCGGCGATTGCGCCTGTCAGGTCGGTCTCGGCCGTCCAGATGCGGCGCTGGCGGGCACCGTAGCCCAGTTGCACCAGGTTCCCGTCGTTCAGGCGGATGTGCGGGATGCGGCGGTCAGTGGCGGCGGCCACGATGCAGGCGGTGGACGGGCCGAGGTAGCAGTCGTCGATGGCATCGCGCACGGCGGCCACGGCGGGGCCGACCTCGAAGGGTTCATCGTTGATGGCGGCCATCAGCAACGCATGACCCTGCTTGAGTGCGGCACGGCCGACCTGCTCGTTGCGCGAGCGGAACACCATGCGGTAGACGCCGTGCCGGCTGGTGCTGCGGGTCTGGCCGAAGCCGGTGGGCATGCCGGCCAGGTTCAGCAGCTCGATCACGCAGTGCTCGAGGATGTGGCCGGCCCAGGTGCCCTCCTGCAGGCGCTGCAGGAAGCCGCCGCGCTCGCCGACGCCGCAATGGTGCTCGGCCAGGGCTGGTAGCAGGCCCAGCAGGCGATCCGTGAAACCGGGCAGCTTGTGGGAGGGGAGGTCTTCGAGTTCGCCCAGGTCCAGCCAGGTTTCGAGCACCGAGCGGTAGGTCCAGATGTTTGGGCCACGCAGGTAGGTGGTGCGCAGGAGCTGGATGTCGTTCTTCTTCGCTGTCATGGGCAGGGCAGGGCGGTTGAGCGGGGCAGGGGTGCCGAGGCCAGAAGCTGACGGCGCCCCCGAATTCTGCGCCCGCCGGGGCCGTTTCGCGGCTCAGGGGACACACGGGGCAGGCGCGGCAGCCGCTTTCAAGGAAAATGCTGCGTTCAGCATGTCACAAACACATCCCACCCCGGCCGCCGTCTTGTCCGCAGGCGCGGCACCCCTCGATGCCGGGGACAACGTGCTGGCCAGCCTGGCGGTTGACCTCGACGAGTCGCTTTCCTTCGGCTCAGGCCAACTCGTGCTCAGCGAACAGGCCCTCTGGTCGCGCCCGCCCGGTGCGACTGACTGGCAGCGACTGGCGATTGCCCCCGACCTGGAGCTTCGACACCATGACCATGCCGGTGTCGGCACACTGGAGCTGAGCCGGCCCACCGAGCGCGTGGCGCGCTGGCGCTTCACGCTGGCGGCCAATGTGCAGGCACTGCGCTTCGTCAAGCGCTTCGAGCAGTTGCAGGCCGCCCGCGAACGCGGTGTGGCCCCTGAGGGCGACGACCCCACACGCTGCCCTTCGTGCCGGGCCCCGCTGCCGCCCGACAGCGACGAGTGCCCGCTGTGCACCCGCGAGCTGAACACACCGCCGTCGACCTGGGTGCTGCTGCGCCTGTGGCGTTTCGCACGCCCCTACCAGGGCCAGCTGCTGATCGGCTTCCTGCTCACCCTGGCCGCCACCGGCGCCACGCTGGTGCCGCCCTACCTGACCATCCCGTTGATGGACAAGGTGCTGATCCCGTTCCAGAACGGCCATCAGATCGACCCGTCGTACGTGTTGCTGCTGCTGTCGGGCCTGCTCGGCTCCGCCCTGCTGGCCTGGGGCCTGGGCTGGGCGCGCACCTGGCTGCTGGCCCTGGTCTCCGAACGCATCGCGGCGGATCTGCGCATTGGCGCGTTCGAGCACCTGCTGGGCCTGTCGCTGGATTACTTCGGCGCCAAACGCACAGGGGACCTGATGGCCCGCATCGGCTCCGAGACCGACCGCATCTCGGTGTTCCTCTCGCTGCACGCGCTGGATTTCGCGACCGACGTGCTGATGCTGGCGATGACGTCGCTGATCCTGTTCTCCATCAATCCCTGGCTGGCGTTGGTCACGCTGCTGCCGCTGCCCTTCATCGCCTGGATGATCCACCTGGTGCGCGACCGCCTTCGCACCGGCTTCGAGAAGATCGACCGGGTCTGGGGCGATGTCACCAACGTGCTGGCCGACACCATCCCCGGCATCCGCGTGGTCAAGGCCTT
>CAYJEC010000306.1:0-4696 GCA_964369025.1 uncultured Ideonella sp.
CGCCTGATCGGCGACCCGCTGCGGCTCGGGCAGGTGCTGCTCAACCTGTGCAGAAATGCAGTCAAGTTCACAGACGCCGGCGAAATCGTCGTCGTCACCGTCAAGTCGGAGGTGACGCGGGCCAGCCAGGTCACGCTGCGCTTCTCCGTTCGCGATACCGGCATGGGCATGGACGCCCAGCAGCAGTCTCGCCTGTTCCAGCCCTTCAGCCAGCTCGACCCGTCCACCACTCGGCGTTTCGGCGGAACAGGCCTGGGCCTGGCCATCTGCAGGCAACTGGTGGATCAGATGGGCGGCAGCATCGGTGTGCGCAGCGAGCCCGGCCGGGGGAGCGACTTCCACTTCACGCTCAGCTTCGACGTGCCGGCGGGGGATTCGCAGCAGCAGGACGCCCTGGCCCGCCATCTGGCGGGCCAACGGGTGCTGGTGATCGACGACAGCGACCAGTCACGCGAGATCCTCGCCAGCCTGCTCCGGGAACTGGGCGCCGAAGTCACCCTGGCCAACTCTTCCAGGGCAGGCCTGGCCGAACTGGAGCGGGCGCCGCCCCATGCCTTCTACGACGCGGTTCTGGTGGACTGGAAGATGCCGGGCGAGGACGGCTTCGCCACGATGCGGGGCATCCGTGCCCTTTCGGTGGGCCGATCCAGCCCCCGCGTGGCGCTGGTCACGGCCTATGGCGACGACGCACTGGCCAGCCGTGCGCAGAGGGCCGGATTCCACGCCTGCCTCTCCAAGCCGGTTGGGGCCCGCGACCTGTTGGACGCCCTGACCCCTGCCCATGTCCTTGTGCCGCAGGCGCCGCCGCCCGGTCGCCCGACGGCCGATCCCACGCTGCACCTGCGTGGGAAGCGTGTGCTGCTGGTGGAAGACAACGTGCTCAATCGCCTGGTGGCGGTGGACCTACTGACGGGTGCCGCGGGCGTCCGGGTCGACGTGGCCGAGGACGGTGCACAGGCCATCGAAAAGCTTCGCCTTGGCTCGTATGACCTGGTGCTGATGGATGTGCAGATGCCCGTGATGGACGGCTACGAGGCCACGGCGCAGTTGCGTCTTGACCCGCGCTTCGCGAGCCTGCCAGTGATCGCGATGACGGCCCATGCCATGGTCGGTGACCGGGAGCGCTGCCTGGCCGCCGGCATGAACGAAGTCATCGTCAAGCCCTTCGATCCTGGAGAACTGTTCACCGTGATGACCCGCAGCCTCGGCGCGATCACGATCCCGGAAAGTGCGGCCCGGAACGAGCTGTCGCTGGATCTGGCGCTGCATCGATGCATGGGGCGCGAAGAGTTGCTTGACAGGTTGTTGCAGCAGTTCCAGGCCACGCACGCCGACGACGCCGCCCACCTGCACGCCCTGCTGGCGGAGGCAGATCTGCGCGCCCTGGCCCGGCGCGCCCACGATGTGGCCGCAAGCGCTGGCGCCATTGGCGCCGAGGCGCTGTGCGACGTCGCTCGGCGCCTGCAGCAGGCGGCAGATGCCAACGATGTGCTGGCCTGCGCCCCCCTGGTCGAGGAATTGGCGCAACGCCACGCGTCAGCGCTGCAACAGGTGGCGCGGCATCTGGCGCGCCCGGGCTGAGCGGATCGCGCTGATTCGGGGACTTGACGCGGGTTCGCCGGGAAGGCCGCCGCTTTGTGGCCTAATCTCGCCTCCCGCATTTCTTCAAGTCACGGAGCCACCCGATGGGCAACAAGATCATCACCGAAGCCGACCGCAAAGCCACGCCGCGCCCGAAGGCCCCCGCCGGCCAGACCTTCACCGCTGGCAAGGGCCAGAAGATCAGCCTGGAACGCGGCTCGCACACCCGCAGCAAGAAAAACCCCGGCAAGCGCCCTCACAAAGGCGGCTGATTGGGGCACCCGGCGTCGGGGTACCGCCACCACCCGCCGGGCGGGTAGCGCGGCCGCTTGGGAGCGGCCCGGCGCTGGCCGCTCAGGGGGGAAACCAGCCTTCCGGCACGATGCTCAGAATCACCGAACTGCGCCTGCCACTGGACCACGCTGCCGAGGCGTTGAGGCCGGCTATCCTGGCCAGGTTGGGGGTTCGCGACAGCGAACTCGCCGCATTCACTGTCTTCAAGCGCGCCTACGACGCGCGCAAGAAGACCGCAGTGGTCCTCATCTACACGGTCGACTGCGAACTGGCTGAAGGCGCCGACGAAGCCGTTGTGCTGGCACGCCATGCCGGCGACCACCACATACGGCCCAGCCCAGACACCCGCTACCGCCTGGTCGGCCAGGCTCCGGACAGCTTTTTTACCGCCGGACGCCCGCGTCCGGTGGTGATCGGCTTCGGCCCCTGCGGCATCTTCGCCGCGCTGGTGTTGGCCCAGATGGGGCTGCGGCCCATCGTGCTGGAGCGCGGCAAAGAGGTGCGCGAGCGCACTCAGGACACCTGGGGCCTCTGGCGGCGTGGCGTTCTGGACCCGGAGTCGAACGTGCAGTTCGGCGAGGGCGGCGCCGGCACCTTCTCCGACGGCAAACTGTGGAGCCAGATCAGCGACCCGCGCCACCTGACCCGAAAGGTCTTGACCGAGTTCGTCAAGGCTGGCGCGCCGGAAGAGATCCTTTTCGTCAGCAAGCCGCACATCGGCACCTTCCGCCTGGTCGGCATGGTCGAGAAGATGCGCGCCGACATCGAGGCGCTGGGCGGCGAGATCCGCTTCCAGCAACGCGTCACCGATCTGTTGGTGGACGCCGGCCAGGTGCGCGGGATCACTCTCGCCTCTGGCGAGCAGATCCGCACCGACCACGTCGTGCTGGCCGTCGGGCACAGCGCGCGCGACACCTTTGCGATGCTGCATGGGCGCGGCGTGGAGATGCACGCCAAGCCTTTCTCGGTGGGCTTCCGGATCGAGCACCCGCAGAGCCTGATCGACAAGGCCCGTTTCGGCCCGAACGCGGGGAACCCGATCCTCGGCGCGGCCGACTACAAGCTGGTGCACCACGCGAGCAACGGCCGCTCGGTCTACAGCTTTTGCATGTGCCCGGGCGGCACGGTGGTGGCCGCCACCTCGGAGGCCGGCCGCGTGGTCACCAACGGCATGAGCCAGTACTCGCGCAACGAACGCAACGCGAACGCCGGCATCGTCGTCGGCATCGACCCGCAGGATTACCGGCAGGACGGCCTGACCGGCGGCACGGTCTCGCCGCTGGACGGCATCACGTTCCAGCGCTTCTGGGAGTCGCGCGCTTTCGAGTTGGGCGGCGGCGCCTACCAGGCTCCCGGCCAGTTGGTGGGTGATTTCGTCGCTGGCCGGCACGGCAGCGCGGTGGCCCGCGAGTTCGGCAGCGTGCTGCCCTCCTACAAGCCCGGCGTGCACCTGACTGACCTGGCCGAGCCCGGCCGTGGCAGCCTGCCCGATGCAGCGCTGGCGGCCATCCGCGAGGCCCTTCCCGCGTTCGAGCGGCAGATTCCCGGCTTTGCGATGGCCGACGCGGTGCTCACCGGCGTGGAGACGCGTACCTCGTCGCCATTGCGCATCCCACGCGGCAAGGACTACCAGAGCCTGAACGTGTCCGGCCTGTACCCGGCGGGCGAAGGCGCGGGCTACGCCGGCGGGATCATGTCCGCCGGGGTGGACGGCATCGAGGTGGCCGAGGCCCTGGGCACGCACCTGCTGGCGCAAGCCGCCTGAAAATGCTCCCGTGAGCCCCGTCCAACCCTTCTTCCGCGAAGCAGGCAGCGGCCCCGGCGTGGTCTGCGTGCATGCCAATGCCAGCACCAGCGGGCAGTGGAAGGATCTGATGGCCCTGCTGGCGCCGCGCTTCCATGTGCTGGCGGCCGATTCCTATGGCTCCGGCCAGAGCCCGGAGTGGCCGTCGGACAGCCGCATCGCGCTGCGCGACGAGGCCGCCTTGCTGGAGCCGGTGCTGGCGCGCGCGGGAACACCACTGGTCCTGGCGGGCCACTCGTACGGCGCGGCGGTGGCCCTGGTCGCAGCCTTGGCGAACCCCGGTCGGGTGCAGGCCCTGGTGCTCTACGAACCGACGTTGTTCGCGCTGATCGACGGCCACTCGACGCCACCGAATGCCGCCGACGGTGCCCGCGACACGGTGGCCCGGGCCACGCTGGCGCTCGACGATGGCAACTTGGATGAAGCCGCCCGGATCTTCATCGACTACTGGATGGGCCCTGGAGCCTGGGATGCCACCCCACCCAACCGGCAACCGGCCATCGCCGCGTCGGTGAAGAACCTGCGCCGCTGGGGCCATGCGCTGCTGACCGAGCCCACGCCGCTGCAGGCCTTTTCGGCCCTGGACATGCCCGTGCTGCTGATGAGCGGCAACCGCTCGACCCCAGCCGCCCACGCAGTGTCGGCACGCCTGGAGACCGTGCTGCCCCGCCTCGAGCGCGTGAACTTCCCCGAACTGGGCCACATGGGCCCGGTGACCCGCCCAGCGGTGGTCAACGCAGCGATCGCACGCTTCCTCCAGGTGCTCTGAGCGATTTCAGTCGCAGGCGGCGCTGATTGACTGCAGACGGCCAGCGGACATCTGAGGTTGGGCCACAGAGCGGCCATCCACGGTCAGTTTGTACTCTTACGCCGAGATCTCGGCCCGTTGATTGAGCAATAGCGCCACGAAGTCGACAAACGCCCGCACCCGAGCCGCGAGTTGGTGGCGTTGCGGGTACACCGCATGGATATCGGCATCGGGCGTGTGGAACTGCGGCAGCACCTGCACCAGCCGAC
>CAYJEC010000307.1:0-4677 GCA_964369025.1 uncultured Ideonella sp.
GACTCCCCAGGCCCAGGGCCTGGGCGGCCAGCGCGATGAAGCGTGCGTGTTCGGCGTTGCCCTCCTGGCTGACCACGCCTGCGGCACCTGCCTTCAGGGCGGCAAAGCTGAAGTAGCCGGTGTTGGCGCCGATGTCCAGCAGGCGCAGGCCAGCCAGGGGAAGTTGGCGCTCCATGAAGTGCTGGCACTGCGCCTCGTGTTTCCCGACGGGTTGCGGCAATTCGCCAAGCAGTGGCAGCAGCGAAGGGTGCAGCAGCTGGTAGGCGCTGTGCTTGCTGCGCGCCAGTGCGAGGCCCTCGAGCGACTGGGTTGAAGCCAGCTGGTTGCCGGCTTGCGAGGTGCAGTGGGCGCTTGGCGTATCGATCATTGCGATGTCCTTCAGTGGCAGGCGTGCAGCGCTGCGGTGTCAGGCGCCGCGTACACATCGTGCAGGTGCAGCAGCGGGTGGTCAGGCCCCAGGGGTTCCAGGGCCGTCGCGGCAGGGTAGTGCCGGCAATGGCCGTCCCGGGCGCCGTGCGCCCAGGCGTACCAATGCGGGCCGCAAGCGGCGGCGGGAGGATCGGCCAGCCGGGCGCCAGCGTCTCGGGCAAACACGGCAAGCAGGCGCGGGCAGGCGGCCAGGGCCAGTTGGAGCGGGCCCCAGAAGCGTGGGTTGATCTCGATGTAATGCAGGGCGCCGGTGCTGTCGCGGATCAGCTCCAACATCAACGGGCCGTGGTAGCCCATGGACGCAAGGCCATCCAGCAGAGCGGTCACGTCCAAGCCGGGGTTGTCACTGCTGCGCGCCAGGACCATGGATTTGCCGCCGGCTTGCTGCAAAAGGTTGTCTTGCCAATACCAGGCCCGGTCACCGTCACGTGCCAGGTAGGCACAAAGGTAATGACTTTGCCCGTCAACCCATGCCTGGGCAAACCACTCGGCCGGGTCGATGCCGGCCAACGCCTGGCTCAGGGCTTCTTCGGTCAGGCACAGCAGCGGGTAGCGGACCACGCCAGCATGGATGTTTTCGCGTGGCTTGATGACGCACGGTGCCCGCCATCCGCCCGCTGGCAGCGTGGGCGGCGGGCACAAGCCAGTCAGCCGTTCCACCACGGCCTGGCTGCTCAGCTTTCCGGTGAGGCGGGCATACAGTGCCGCGGCCGGCAGTGTCAGACACAGACCGGTGGATTCCACCTCGGCGCGGTGATCGAGGAGAAACTGGTTCATGTACTCCGTGGTCGGGCAGAGCACTCCAGCCGCCCCCACCGCCTGCGCAACGGCGTCGTACAAGGCCAGGTCGAGCTGCGGGTTCAGGCGCGACATGACGACGTGCCTGCGCCATGCGGTGCGCCAGATGGCGTCGCCCGGCCCACTGGCGATGATCGCCAGCCGCAACCCCTGCCCGCCGAGAAAGCGGCACAGCGCCACCACCGCCCGGTCGTTGTGGCCCGAAAACAGCACGAAGGTCGGCCCGGCGGACATCTCGCGTTCAGGGCTTGGTGAAGATGAACAGCGGCTCGCGGGCGTTGATGCCAGCCTCCATCGCGTCGACACCGGGCAGCAGCGTGGCATGGGCCAGCAGATCGCCCTGGAAGCCGGCCGCCTGGAACAGCCCCACGATGTCGTCGGCGAACAGGCGAACATGGTCGGCCTGGCCGTAGAGCAGCGTGGCGAGTTCCTTGCCCGGGAACTCCTTCAGCTGGAAGCTCCGCCGCAACAGTGGCGAGTAAGGCGTCTGCGCGATCAGCAGGCCCTTGGGCTTCAGGCAGCGGTAAAACTCGGACAGCACCTTCTCCGGCGAGTCCACATGCTCCAGCACATGGTTGCAGACGATCATGTCGAACTGGCCGTTGTCGAACTGCAGTTGCTCGGCATTGACCTTGACCTGGTTGGGCCGGCTCGGGAACAGGTCGCCCTTGATGTATTCGCTCGGTCCGCAGGCCTCGAACAGTGCCTCCAGGTGGCGCTCGGGCGCCAGGTGAAGCAGGCGGGCACCCCGCATCGAGGCCGGCAGGCCGATCGCGTTCAGGTACAGCCAGAGGTGGCGGTCGCGGTCGGTGCAGCCGCAGGCCGGGCACTGGTAGACCGCCAAGTCCGAGCCGACAGTCTCCATCAGCTTCATGAATTCGCTGCGCTGGTCCAGGTGGGGGTGCGGCTTCCAGGCCGCGACGGTGTTCCGGCAGACACTGCAGGTGGGCATGGCGACCTCTCTTTTCGGGTGTCAGTGGGCCGCTTCGGCGTCGGCAGGCAGGGCCGCGTCGGTGGGCAAGTCGTCAGGGAAATCGTCGCTGTCGATGCCGCCGAAATCGGGCCGCATGGTGCGGGCCACGGTGCGCTCGCGCACGCTGGTGGCGATCTTGCGCAGGGTCAGCTTCATGAAGGCGGCCTGTTCCTTGGCGCAGGGCTTGACCTGGGTGTCGAGCCACTTGAAGTCGGCGATCTCGAAGCGGTTCTCGAACCAGCCCAGGTACCAGAACCAGTCGGTGTAGTAGAGCCAGGAGTTCTCGTTCAGCGCGCGCAGGTGGGTCGGGTCCTGCCAGGCGGTGAGCGCCTGCTCGTAGGGCACCTCGATCTGGAACTGCCCACCCTCCTTCAGCAGAGCCAGGATGTTGGTCATCAGCAGCGGCAGGTCCGGCACGTGCTCTAGCACATTGTTGGCGTAGATCAGCTCCTGTGAGCCAGCCTCCAGCCGCACGCGGCCGCCACGGCAACCGGCCAGTTCCAGCGGCAGGGCCACCGGCTGGCCCAGGTCCAGCACCAGGTCGGGCTCGGCGCGATCCAGGATGTCGATGTTCAGCCAGCCGGCCTTGTAGTCCTTGCCCGAACCCAGGTTGATGCGGGTCGGCCGCCAAGCGCCGTCGCCCCGCGTCTTGGCATGCGCCTGGCGGAATCCGGCAGCGAAGGCGAGCAGGTCGGCATAGGCCTCGATCGGGTCAATCCGGGCAAAGCTCCCGATCCTGCGGCGGGCCTCGTCGAAGAATGCTGGTTGGTTGAACTGCTGGCGGAAGAAGGCGGCAGGGTCGGCGGCATCGAGCCAGAACACCGCGTCCTCGAAGGCTGCGGGCGGGCGGGTGAGGGCCGTTCGCTCGGATATCACCGGGGTGCCCAGCGACAGGCAGTGGAAGGCGCGTGCCTGTTCGAACCGGCTGCTTTCGTAGAAGTGGCAGTTGATGACCGCCTTGGCCTGGCGAATGTAGTGGTCGCGTTCGGCACCGTAGATCGCATGGTCGAAGGTCGACACGTTGACGCCGCTGCTCTCGACCTGATCGAGGAAGGCTCGGCGCCGCGGGTTCATGCTGCCAAAGAAGAGCAGGTCGATCGGGCGATCTTCCAGCGCGGGCGACTGGTCGCCGCGCAGGTAAGGGGCGTGCAGGAAGGGCACCAACGGCACATCGGCTGCGTCTGCGGCATAGGCGGGCACGTTGGCGGCGTCGTAGTCCACCACGGCATTGCGGCGCAACAGGTTCAGGTAATCCTCGCTGACCTTGGCTCCGCCATGGCCGAGTTGCTCCAGGTTCACGAAGATGCAGGCGTGGCGCCGGGTCCACTCTGGCGGAAACCCGAGGTGGGCGCCGAACACGAAGTTGACGGCATCCTCGCGCAGCCGGTTCTTGGAGATCGTGACCTCGGCGCCCATGCGCCGGAACTGGTGGCGGAAGTACCGCGCCTGGTCGAGAAAGCCGAGCGAGTGCACATAGCCCACGGGCTGCATGATCGCGAGGTGGACGAGCGGTAGGTTCATGGCGACAGGCCCGGTGAATCCGGCACGGCGCCGGTCAGGCCACTCTAGCCAGCCGCCCAAACGCAGAAAGCCTGAAAAGCAGGGTTTCGCACGCCCTCTCAGCCAGCGCTCAGGCTGCCGCAGCCGGATCGAGCAGCTCGTGCAGCAGGCGCGTGACGCCTGCCTCCCATGGCGGGAGGGTCAGGCCGAAGGCCCGCCGGAACCGGGTGGTGTCCAGACGGGAGTTCAGCGGTCGCGGCGCAGGTGTGGGGTAGTCACGGGTCGGTATGGGCAACAGTTGCTCCGGTGCCAACTGGATCGAGTGCCCCCTCGAACGGGCCCACTCGATGACGAACCGGGCATAGCCGTGCCAGCTGGTCTCGCCGCTTGCAGCCAGGTGGTACAGCCCGGCAAGCTCGGGTTTCTGTGCCAAGGTGCGCAGCGCATGAGCAGTGGCATCCGCCAGCAAGTCGGCGCCGGTCGGTGCGCCGATCTGGTCGTCGATCACGCGCAGCTGATCGCGCTGGGACGCCAGCCGGAGCATGGTCTTGGCGAAGTTGCTGCCGCGCGCGGCGTAAACCCAGCTGGTCCGCAGGATCAGGTGGCGGCAACCGCTGGCCATGATCTCCTGCTCTCCGTCGAGCTTGGTCCGGCCATAGACAGACAACGGAGCGGCGAGGGCGCCCTCGTCGCGCGGCAGGGTGCCCGAGCCGTCGAAGACGTAGTCGGTGCTGTAGTGGACCAATGTGGCGCCGATCGCGGCCGCTTCGCGGGCCAGCACACCAGGCGCCGTCGTGTTCAGTCGGCGTGCCAGATCGGGCTCGGCTTCGGCCCGGTCGACGGCGGTGTGGGCGGCGGCATTGACGATGACCGAGGGCCGCAACGCCCGCACGGTGTCGGCCAGGGCCTCGGGGCGCGAGAAGTCGGCGTGCAGCACGGTGCTGTCATGGTACAGCGCGTGCAGTTCGCCCAGCGGG
>CAYJEC010000308.1:0-4668 GCA_964369025.1 uncultured Ideonella sp.
GAAGAAGCTGCTCGAGAAGCAGAAGGCCGGCAAGAAGCGCATGAAGCAGATCGGCACTGTCGAGGTGCCGCAGGAAGCCTTCCTGGCCATCCTGCAAGTCGACGACTGACCCCGAACCCCCAAGACCTCACCGATGAACTATCTCACCGCCGCGCTCTATGGCGCACTGCTCGTCTACCTGGGCGGCTGGTACATGGATCGCTGGATCGGCAATTTCGCGCTTCTGCTGTTCATCCTCTCGGCGGTGACCTTCGTCTATTGGCTGGCCGAGCGCTTCCGCTTCAAGCCGGCCCGCGAAGCGGCGGCGCAGACGCTCGAGGCGCAGGACGCCGCGCGGCGCGCCGAACTGGCCAAGAAAGGCATCACCCAGGTTGACGGCAATATCGAAGAGGCCCGCAACAAGCTGCTGGCCCAGCCGTGGTGGCTCGACTGGACCGCCGGCCTGTTCCCGGTGATCATCGTCGTGTTCGTGTTGCGCTCCTTTCTCTTCGAGCCTTTCAAGATTCCCTCGGGCTCGATGATCCCGACGCTGGAGGTCGGGGACCTGATCCTGGTGAACAAGTTCCACTACGGCATCCGGCTGCCGGTTCTCAACACCAAGATCATTCCCAACAACGACCCGAAGCGCGGTGACGTGGTGGTCTTCCACTACCCGGTCGATCCGCGCATCGACTACATCAAGCGCGTGGTCGGTCTGCCCGGTGACGAGATCCGTTACGGCAACCACGAGTTGCGCATCAACGGCCAGTTGGTGGCGACCCAGCCCCAGGGCGATGTCTACGACTACGATCGCATGCGCGACATGCTGCGTGCCGAAGAGTCGCTCGGCGAAGTGCCGCACCAGATTCAGCGCGAAAAGGCCAACGGCGACGGCTTCGGCCCGATCACCGTGTTCCCGTTTCGCGAGAACTGCAGCTACAGCGCTGAGGGCGTGCAGTGCAAGGTACCGGCCGGACACTACTTCGTCATGGGCGACAACCGTGACAATTCGCAGGATTCCCGTTATTGGGGTTTCGTGCCTGACCAGAATCTGGTCGGCCGGGCCTTCTTTATCTGGATGAATTTCGGTAACCTCGGCCGATTCGGTTCCTTCCGTTGACCTGCCGGGAACCCGAGTGACTATGGAGGTCTCGCACGCCATGACGTCTGCATCGCCGAAAGCCTATCGCCGCCAGCGTGGTCTCAGCCTGATGGGGCTGCTGTTCTGGGCCATCGTGGTGGCCTTTGTCGGCGTGCTGCTGATCCGCGTCTATCCGTCGGTGCAAGAATTCCTGACCACTCGGCAGGCCATTGACCGGGTGATGAAATCCGACCCGCGCCCCGGGTCGATCCCCGACATCCGCAGAGCCTTCGACAGGCAGCGGCAGATCGAATACACGAACTCGATGATCAGCGGCAACGACCTGACCGTGGAGGCCGTCGCTGATGGCTTTCGCGCCAGCTTCGCCTACGACAAGGAGATCCCGCTGGCCGGCCCGGTCTTCCTGCTGATCAAGTTCGAGCACACCGTCAGCACACGCTGACGGCACGGCCCGCTCTGGCGGGCAAACCAATCTCCATGGACGCCCGACACGACGCGCTGCAGCAGCGCCTGGACTATCGCTTCAGCCGCCCCGGGCTGCTGGAGAAGGCGCTCACACACCGCAGTTTTGGCGCTGACCACAACGAGCGGCTGGAGTTCCTGGGCGACTCGGTGCTCAACCTGGGTGTGTCGCGCCTGCTGTTCGATCGCTTTGGCGGCTCCGACGAGGGTGACCTGACCCGCGTGCGTGCCCACCTGGTCCGCGAGGACAGCCTGCACCGCCTCGCCCTGGCCCTGCGCCTGCCCGAGGTGCTGCGCCTGAGCGAGGGCGAGGCCCGTGGCGGCGGAGCCCACCGCCCGTCGATCCTGGCCGACGCGATGGAGGCGGTGATCGGTGCGGTCTACCTCGACGGCGGCGCCGAGGCCGCACATGCGCTGGTCACCCACCTGTTCGGGGAGATCATCGCCAGCACCGGCGTTGACAACTGGCGCAAGGACGCCAAGACCGAGTTGCAGGAGTGGCTGCAGGCGCGCAAGCTGGCTGTGCCCACCTACAAGATCGTCGCCACCCGCGGCCAGGCGCACGCACAGACCTTCGAGGTCGAGTGCAGCGTGCCGGCGCTGGAGCGTGCCGCCCACGGCGAGGGCCGCTCGCGCCGAGCCGCCGAGCAGGAGGCCGCCCAGGCCCTGCTGGAACAATTGCAGCGCACGGATGGTGCCACCGCGGTCTGAGCGGACAATCACCACCGTGAACGACACCACCTCCTCCCCGCCGGCTGAAGCCGGGCCGCCCCAGCGCTGTGGCCTGATCGCCATCGTTGGCCGCCCGAACGTGGGCAAGTCCACGCTGATGAACGCCCTGGTCGGCCAGAAGATCAGCATCACCTCGAACAAGGCCCAGACCACGCGCCACCGCATCACCGGTGTGCGAACGGTGGACGAAGCCCAGTTTGTCTTCGTCGACACGCCAGGCTTCCAGATGAAGCACGCGGCCGCGCTGAACCGCAGCCTGAACCGCACCGTGCTGTCGACGCTGGGTGATGTGGATCTGGTGCTGTTCCTGGTCGAGGCCGGCCGCTTCGGCATGGACGACGCCAAGGTGCTTTCGCTGCTCCAGGACGAGGGCATGAAGAGCAAGCCGGTGGTGTTGGTGGCCAACAAGCTGGACAACATCCAGCGCCGTGCCGATTTGCTGCCTTGGCTGAAGAGCATGCAGGAGCGCCACGCCTTCGCTGAATTCGTGCCGATGTCGGCGCACAAGAAGAGCGATGTGGAGCGCTTGTTCGGCATCCTCAAGCCCTACCTGCCCGAGCAAGGCTGGTTCTACGACGAGGACGCGTTGACCGACCGCAGCGAGAAGTTCCTCGCCAGCGAGATCATCCGCGAGAAGCTGTTCCGCCTGACCGGCGACGAACTGCCCTACACCTCGACCGTGATCCTCGACAAGTGGGAAGAGGAAGGTGCCCTGCGCCGCATCAGCGCCTCCATCGTGGTCGAGCGCGATGCCCACAAGGGCATGATCATCGGCGAGGGCGGCGAACGGCTGAAGCGCATCGGCAGTGAGGCCCGCCAGGAACTCGAGCGCCTGATGGAGGCCAAGGTCTTCCTCGAACTGTGGGTCAAGGTGCGCTCCGGCTGGGCCGACAGCGAAGAGCATCTGCGCACCTACGGCTACGAATAGGCCGTGGCCCGCGCCGCCGCCAGCAGCGCGGCCTATGTGCTGCACCGCTACGACTGGAGCGAAACCAGCCTGATCCTCGATCTGTTCACCCGGGATCAGGGCCGGATCACGGTGGTCGCCAAGGGCGCCAAGCGCCCTTACTCACAACTTCGCCCGGCGTTGCTGCCGTTCCAACGCATCCTGGCGTCGGTCAGCAAACCTTCGCGTGATGAGACTTCCGACATCGTCACCCTGCGTTCGGCCGAATGGGCCGGCGGTGCACCGATGCTGGCCGGCGCAGCGCTCTTCACCGGCTTCTACCTCAACGAACTGCTGATGAAGCTGCTCGCCCGTGGCGACCCGCACGCGCTGCTGTTCGACGCCTACGCCGCCACCCTGCCGGCCCTGGCCGCTGCCGACGACACGCTCACGCAGGCCGCACTGCGGGCCTTCGAGATCGTGCTGTTGCGCGAGATCGGCCTGCTTCCGCAACTCGACCAGTTCACCGCCACGCTGGTACCGGTGGAGCCCAGCAGGTGGCATGCCTTGCGGCCCGAACTGGGCATCGTCGACAGCGCACCCGGCGAGCCCGGCCTCAGCGGCGCGGTGCTGGGCCGCATGCAGGCGGCCCTCGACGACGGCGACATGGCGGATCTGCAGGCTGCCTGTGTCGACAGCCTGGGCCCGCTGAAGGCCACGCTGCGTGCGCTGCTTCACTATCATCTGGGCACGCCCCGGTTGCGCACGCGCGAGGTGATGATCGACGCGCAGCAACTGATGGATCTGCCGCCGGACCGAGCCCGCCCATGAACCCACTCGTCGCCCCCGAATCCTCCGCTTCCGGCCAGGCCGCTCACGGCACCGCGCTGTCGGTCAACCTGAACAAGGTGGCCTTGCTGCGCAACACCCGCCACCTGGGCATTCCCAGCGTCACGCGTGCGGCCACCCAGGTGCTGGAGGCGGGCGCCCACGGCATCACCGTGCACCCGCGGCCGGATGAGCGCCACATCCGGGCAAGCGACGTGCACGAGCTCGCCGCGCTGCTGAAGCACTGGCCCGAGGTCGAGTACAACATCGAGGGCAACCCGCTGCACAACCTGATGGATTTCGTGCGCACCGTGCGCCCGCACCAGGCCACGTTCGTGCCGGACAGCGAGGGCCAGTTCACCTCCGACCACGGCTGGAGCCTGCCGGCCGACGCCGCGGTGCTGAAGCCGCTGATCGACGAGTGCCATGCCCTGGGCGTGCGCGTCAGCCTGTTCATGGATCCGGATCCGGCGGCCATGGCGGCGGCTCGCGAGGTGGGTGCCGATCGCTTCGAGCTCTACACCGAAAGTTACGCCAGCGCCTGCGGCACGCCGCGCGAGGCCGAGGTTCGACAACAGTTCGCCGCCACCGCCCGCGCCGCGCTGGCGGCCGGCCTGGGCGTCAACGCCGGGCACGACCTGAACCGCGACAACCTCTCGGCCTTCCTGCGCGAGGTGCC
>CAYJEC010000309.1:0-4654 GCA_964369025.1 uncultured Ideonella sp.
GACGGGGCGCCAGGGCGTATCCGGGAGGCCAACGGCGGCACCCTGTTTCTCGATGAGATTGGCGACATGCCCCTGGCCTTGCAGGCGCGCCTGCTGCGGGTTCTGCAGGAGCGTCAGGTGCTGCCGCTCGGCGGGGGCAAGCCAGTGGCGGTGGATTTCCGCCTCGTCTGTGCAACCCACCGCCAGCTGCGGGCCGAAATGGATGCCGGCCGGTTCCGCGAAGACCTCTACTACCGCCTGAACGGCTTGACGATGCGCCTGCCGCCACTTCGTGAGCGACAGGATCTGGTGCCGCTGATCGAGCGCATGTTGCGCGAGTTGCAGCCAGGCCGCGAATTGACGCTTTCGCCGGATCTGATGCAGGCCGCTGCACGTTACCGATGGCCAGGCAATCTGCGGCAGTTGAACAACGTGTTGCGCACCGCTTGCGCGCTGGTGGACGACGGCGAGGCCTGGATCGATTGGCCTCACCTGCCCGACGATGTGGCAGAGGATCTGCGCGGTTCGCCGGCGGTGGCGATGCAGGCCGAACTGCCCGACGATCTCCGGGCTCAGGCCGAACGGACTGTTCGCCAGGTGATCGAGTCGAGCCGCGGCAATCTGTCAGAGGCCGCCAGGCGACTGGGTGTCAGCCGCAACACGCTGTACCGCAAGATGGACGATCTGGGTCTGCGCTGAGCCTGCTCACAAGGTGGCGGGCATCGTCTCCGCAAAGCCTCGGGCCGGCAACTGGATGTGGAAGCAACTGCCCCCATCGGCCATGTTGGTGGCCCAGATCTGGCCCCCCTGTGCCGCCATGATCTTGCGGCTGATCGCCAGGCCGAGCCCGGTGCCGCCGGACCCGTCCTTGGTGAGGCTGGACTGCACGAATGCGTCGAAGATCTTCTCCAGCTCGGATGCGGGGATGCCCGGGCCATGATCGCGGATGTTCAGCTCCAGCGTGCCGGCTGCCTCCGCGTAGGCGTCGACCTCGATGCGGCTGCAAGCCGGTGAGAACTTGATGGCATTGGCGAGAACGTTGCGCACGACCTGCTGGAACCGCAGCGGGTCGATCTTGGCCACCAACGGCGCATCACCCAGCTGTGTGGCCAGGCTGAGTTGCTTCTGCGCCAGCAGCGGGCTCAGTTCGTCCGTCACCGAACGCACGGCCTGGCGGATATCGGTTCGCTCCAGATGGAAGGTGCCCACCGAGCTTTCGATTTTCGAGACATCGAGCAGGTCGTTCACCAGCGCCAGCATGCGCTGGCCTGCCGCGTGGATGTCGGTGAACATCGACGACAGGCGCTGGTGTTCGCGGCCCCTCAACGCACCGAGCTCCGAGAATCCGAGGATGGATTGCAGCGGTGTGCGCAACTCGTGGCTGATGTTGGCGATGAACTCTGTCTTGGAGCGTGACGCTTCTTCGGCCATGTCGCGTGCCTCGCGCGTCGCGCGTTCCGCCGCACGGAACTCGCTCACGTCCATGGACACCGAGAGGATACCCAGTGGCGTGCCGTTGCCCTTGGGCACGACGACCTTGGTGATGACGATGTCGCGCACCGAGCCGTCACGGGCGACGACGGTGGTTTCGTAGCGCATCTGGCCGCCTTTGGCGAGCAGTTCCGCATCGCGCTCCCCGTGGGCGGCGGCCTGATCCGGCGGCAGGAAGCTGCCTGCCGCTTTGCCGATCACCTCGTCGCGGTCGAGGCCGCGGAACTCCTGCCAGGCCTGGTTGACGGTGATGAAGCGGTTGTCCACGCCGATCAGTGACATCGGCAACGGGCTGATTTCAAGCAGCAGCCCGCTGAATGCCAGTTGGTTGCGCAGTTCCTGCTCGGCCTGCAGGCGGGCGGTCACGTCGACCGCACTGCCGGCGAAGCCGACGATCTTGTCGTTGCTCTGCAGCGGGATCACCGCCACGTCGAAATGCCGCGTTGAGCCTCCAGGACCGTCCATGCTGAAGCGGGCCGTTCGGATGCCGCTCGAACCGCCCGACGCAAAGAGGCCTGCGATCACCGCCCGGTCGGTGGCCGCCACCAGATCGGCCATCGGCCTGCCGAGCGCCTGGGCCGTGTCGTTGTTGCCGACAGCGTTCCAGCGATCGTTGACGAAGTTCAGGACGCCTTCGGCATCGGTGCGGAAGATCAACTCCTGCACACTCCTGACGACCACGCTCAGCTCACGTTCGCGGACGGCCACCTTCATCAAGGCGCCATCGAGTTCCTGGCGGGTGGCTTCCCGCGAGCGAAGGCTGCGCGAGGCCAGCGCGGTCATGGCAAGGATGAAGAAGACGGCACCGAAACTGATCAGGCCGAACCAGCGTGATTCGTTGGCCCAATGGGCCACCGCCACTGCACGCGAGTGTTCGACCATGGCCACCAAAGGCCGGGTGTGCGAGGCCCTGAAGCCGACGATCTGCGCGCCGTCGCGTGCGCCCAGACCGATGTAGGTGCCGTGCTCTGTGGCGGGCAGGTAGTCCCTGAATGCGGGCAGTGTGTCGACGCGTTGCCCGACGGCAAGCCCCGACGACCGGGTGCTTGCCAGCACCACGCCGTCGTAGTTGCTCAGCAGCGCGGCGTCGGCTTCGTCGGGCAGCACCTGCTCCTGGTAATTCGAGAGCGCGTCCGGATTGATCAGGGCCACCAGGGTCAGGGCCGCGCCACGCGCGGGCGACACGCTGCGCAGCAAGGGGATGAAGGCCACCCCCGGTGGGTGAGGGCGTTGCCGGCCGGCTGCCGAAGCATCATCGAGCGTGCGCCCGTTCATCGGTGGGGCCAGGCGGTCCCGGCCAGGTGCGGGTGCCGGGCCGAACTCGTCAGGCGCGACGACCACGTCCACATCGCGGCTGTCCGAACTGGCCAGCACCCGACCCTTGTCGTCGAGTACGGCCACGCTGCGCAACGCGGGCAGCCCCACCACGCTCTGGGCGAGGACCGGGCTCATCCAGGTCGGGTCGTCAGGGGCGGTAGAGGATTGAAGCTGGGTGGCCATACCTGTCAGCACCACCGAAGCCGACTCCACCGTGCGCGCCGCCTCATCCTCGAACACGCGCGCCAGCATGGCGGCCTTTGCACGTTCGTCATCGAGGCGCTCTTGGAACTGGAGCCAGGCCAATGTCCCGAAAGTCACCGCCGTGAAGGCGGCCAGCACGACACCGCCCACCGCCACCATGCGGCTGGACGCCCATTTCGACGGGCTGAAGGCGGACATCGTGCGCCGGGGCATGTTGTCAGCGCACGATGATCGAGTCGAGCCCGTTGCGCTTGGCAGCAGTTTCAAGGCGGCCGTCACGCTTGATGCGTGCCACAAAGGCGTTCACCGTGGCCAGCCACTCGTCGTCGCCTTGCTTGACGGTGTAGGCGTAAGGCAGCACGTTGAAGGGCTTGGGCGGTGCGATCAGGCGGGCCCAGTCCGCGTTGTCGAGCAGCCGCCGGCTGTAGGGATAGTCCGTCATGAAGACATCGACCCGGCCGGACTCCAGTTCCTGCTCGCGCGTGGCCGGCGGGCTGACCACCACCACCTGCGCCAGCTTGAGCTGGGCTTTCATCACCGGCTCCATGAAGGTGCCGGCCTGCACGGCGACGCGTACGCCAGGCTTGTCGATATCGGCCCACCCGTTGACAGCGCGGTTGCTTCGCGTGGTGATGCCGTAGATGTCACTTTGCAGGTACGGCTGGCTGAAGGCCAGGCGTTCCATGCGCTGGGGCAGCATGCCGATGGCGAACATGGCCACGTCGCAACTGTCGGCGTTCAGGTCGCCAATCAGTTTCGGGAAGGTGGTCTCCACATACTGCAGCTTCACGCCAAGGTCGGCTGCAAAGGCAGCGGACAACTCGATGTCGATTCCGCCCAGCGCCCCGGTGTTGGGGTGGCGGTAGGTGACGCCGTAGTAGTCCGGCCAGATACAGACGCGCAGCACCTTGCTGGTCTTCACGCGTTCGGCCGCCGGGCCAGCGACGGCGGGTGCCGCCGAAAACATGGCCGCCAGCGCGGCGACAGCCAGTCCGGTGCGGCCGAGGCGCAGGAAGGGGGGGGTGATCGTCATGTCAGGGGCTCCAGCAGGGGCAACGGCGTCGGCGCCGTCGGGGTGTCGTCGGCATCGTCGGCCATCAGGCGCCGCACGTCGAAGGCGGGCGTGCCTTCCAGGCTCTCGTAGGTGGGACGAGCCAGATTGATCTTGTTGCGAAGGCGGATCAGCGCCGCCGAGTTGCGCAAGAAGGTGTCCACCACATCCGGGTCGAAGGCGAGGCCGCGTTGCTCCAGCAGCATGGTCAGGGCCTTCTCGTCGGGAAACGCCGGGCGGTAGACGCGGTCCATGGTCAACGCGTCGAAGTAATCAGCCACGGCCACGATGCGGCCGGACAGCGGGATCTGGGCGCCTGACATGCCGGCCGGGTAGCCTCCTCCGTCGAAGCGCTCGTGGTGTGTCAGGGCCACTTCAGCGGCCAGGCGGAACAGCGGGATCCGCGAACGGCCCAGGATTTCGGCGCCGATCTTCGGGTGGCCATTCATCACCTGCCGCTCTTCGGGGGTCAGCGGGCCGGGCTTCTTCAGGACGTTGTCGGGGATGCCGATCTTGCCGATGTCATGCATTGGCGAGGCATGGCGCAGCAGTGCCGCATAGTTGGCGCCCTTGCCCAGCCCGGCGGCGCGCAGCATCTCCACCTCCTTCTTC
>CAYJEC010000310.1:0-4654 GCA_964369025.1 uncultured Ideonella sp.
AACCACCTGGATCTGGACGCCATCGATTGGCTGGGTGGGCTGCTCACTGGCTGGCGTGGGGCCCTCGTGCTGATCACCCACGACCGGGCCTTCCTGGATACCGTGACCACCCGCATCATCGAACTGGACCGTGGCCAGTTGCGCAGCTACCCCGGCAACTTTGCCGCGTTCGAGGCTGCCAAGCAGCGTGAGCTCGAGGCCGAGGCCCTGGCCAACGCCCGCGCCGACAAGCTGCTGGCGCAGGAGGAAATCTGGATCCGCAAGGGCGTGGAGGCCCGGCGTACACGCAGCGTGGCCCGCATCGCCCGGCTGGAGAAACTGCGCGCCACCCGCGCCGCCCGCCGCGACGTGATCGGCGGCGTGCGGCTGGATGTGGACACTGGCAGCCGCAGCGGCAAGATCGTCGCCGAGATGGAAGACGTCTCCAAGTCCTTCGGTGCCAAGGTCATCGTCAAGGGCTTCAGCAGCACCGTGCTGCGCGGCGACAAGATCGGCCTGATAGGGCCCAACGGCGCCGGCAAGACCACGCTGCTGAAGCTGATCCTCGGTGAGCTGCAGCCCGATGCCGGCACGGTCAAGCGGGGCACCAACCTCGACGTCGCCTACTTCGACCAGATGCGCGAGGTGCTGGATCCCGAGGCCACACTGGCCGACACCATCAGCCCCGGCAGCGAGTGGATCGAGATCGGCAAGCAGCGCAAGCACGTGATGAGCTACCTGGGCGACTTCCTGTTCGCTCCGGCACGAGCCAACTCGCCGGTCAAGAGCTTGTCCGGGGGGGAGCGCAACCGCCTGCTGCTGGCGCGGCTGTTTGCCCGACCTGCCAACGTGATGGTGCTCGACGAGCCGACCAACGACCTGGACATCGAGACGCTGGAAATGCTGGAGGAACTGCTGCAGGACTACGACGGCACGGTGTTTCTCGTCAGCCACGACCGGCGCTTTGTCGACAACGTGGTCACCAGCACGCTGGTCGCCGAGGGCGAGGGCGTGTGGCAGGAGTACGAGGGCGGCATCACCGACTGGCAGGTGCAGGCTGCGCGCACCCAGGCATCCCGCCTGGCTGCGGCGCGCGAGGCGGCCACTCCGCTGGCACCTCCGCCGATCGCCGCCACGCCACCCACGCCTGCAAGAAAGAAGCTGAGCTACATGGCGCAGCGCGAGCTGGAGGACCTGCCGGCGCGTATCGAGGCCCTGGAGGCCGAGCAGTCGCGCCTGGCCGGCGAGATCGGCGGCAGTGCGCTTTACAGCGAGTCGCCCGGCCGCATTGCCGAGGTCACGGCGCGGCATGCGGCGATCGACGACGAGTTGCTGGCCCTGATGGAGCGCTGGGAAGGCCTGTCCAGCCGCCGCTGAAACCGGCGCGAAAAAGGCGCCCCTCAGGGCGCCTTGGTACTGGGCGTCGAGCCGGATCAGTCGGCGTACTGGCCCGCCGCCTTGATGACCGGGCCCCACTTGTTGATCTCGGCCTCGACCCACTTCTTGTGCTCGGCCGGGTTGACCCGCGCGTCGGTCACGATCACCGCGCCCAGGGCCTCTTCGCGCTTGTCGAACTCGGCGTCCTTCAGGGCGACCTTCAGTGCGGCGTTGAGCTTGTCCAGCACCGGCTTCGGGGTCCCCTTGGGGGCGTACAGGCCGTGCCAGATGCTGACGTTGAAGCCCTTCATGCCGGACTCGTCAAGCGTCGGCAGCTTGGACAGGGCGGGCGTGGTCAGGCGCTTCGACGTGGTCACCGCGAAGGCCTTGACCTTGCCGCTCTCGATCTGGGTGGTGGTGTTGGTGGACTGGTCGCACATGATGTCCACCTGGCCGCCCAGCAGGTCGGTCATCGCCGGGGCGGTGCCTTTGTAGGGCACGGTGGTCATGTCGATCTTCAGGCTTTGCTGGAACAACAGGCCGCACAGATGCGATGCAGCGCCCAGGCCGGCATTGGCCAGGTTGATCTTGCCGCGGTTGGCCTCCAGCCACTTGACCAGTTCGGCGTAGTTGTTGGCGGGCAGCGAAGTCTTGCCGATCAAGGTCATCGGCACCTCGTTGATGAGGCCCAGGTACTCGAAATCCTCCAGGGCCTTGTACTGCAACGTGCGGTAAAGGGCCGGAGAGGTGGCCATGCCGATGTGGTGCAGCAGGATGGTGTAGCCGTCCGGCGCGGCCTTGGCGACCTTGGTGGCGCCCAGCGTGCCACCGGCGCCGCCCACGTTCTCGATGATGATCGGCTGGTTGCCCATCGGCTTGCGCAGCGCCTCGGCCAGGTCGCGCGCGACCTTGTCGGTCGGCCCGCCGGCGGCGAACGGCACGACGATGGTGACCGGCTTTTCCGGGTACTCGGCACGGACGGCCAGGGCGCTCACGGCCAGTGCGGCGCCGATCAAGGACAGGGTGAAGGCTTTCATGGGGCGTCTCCAGGTGGGAAGGGCAATCAGTGGCGCTGATCCTAGGGGCCACGGGCCGCGCTGTGCCGTGGGGAACTACGTAGGGGGCTTCCCGGTGCGGCTACGATGCCCGATCCGGCACTCATTTCTTGCGCCACATCATGACCCCAGCACTGATCCGCTTCGACGCACCACCGGCCACCGAGCCGGCCATCGACCACCCGCGCGCCGAGCGCCGCGAGGTCGGCAACCCTGAGCGCCGCACCTGGACCATCTACGAGAGCGCCACCGACGGCGTCTATGCCGGCTTCTGGGACTGCGAGCCTGGCCGCTGGCGCATCGAGATGGGCGCCACCGAGCACGAGTACTTCCATGTCATCCACGGCCGCGCCCGCCTGTTTGACGAAGCGGGCGCGGTGCAGGAGTTCAGCCCCGGCCAGGCGGTGGTGATCCCGGCTGGATTCAAGGGCTCGTTCGAGGTGCTGGAGCCCCTGCGAAAGCACTTCGTCATCGTCGAGCGCTGAACCTGAACCGTTCAGGCCGCAGGGGCGGATCCTGGTGCCCCACCCGCCGCTGGCTGGCGTTGAGGATGTCCGGATCGCAAAGTCACTGCGATCCAGGTGATCACTGGTATGAGCGAGCGTCCTCGATCACCTTGCCATCGTTGGGCAGCGTGCCCGGCGGCACCAGCACCACCTCGCCACGCAGCTTGGTCACGTCGCGGATCGAGTCGGCCAGCCGGCCGGCCAGGCCGTCGGGGGCGGCGGCGGCCTCCACGCGAAGCGTCATTCGGTCGTTGGCCATTTCGCCCTCTACCACCAGCCGCCCGCGCCCCGCTTCGGGGTGGCGCCTCAGCACCTCGGCCACCTGGCCAGGGTGGACGAACATGCCGCGCACCTTGGCCGTCTGGTCCGCACGGCCCAGCCAGCCACGGATGCGGGTGTTGGTGCGCCCGGTGGGGCAGGCGCCGGGCAGGATGGCAGACATGTCGCCAGTGCCGAATCGCACCAGGGGGTAATCCGGGTTCAGTGTGGTGACTACCACCTCGCCGACCTCGCCGTCGGGCACCACGTCGCCAGTGCCGGGCCGCACGATCTCGACGATCACGCCTTCGTCGAGCACCAGGCCCTCCCGTGCGGTGGTCTCATAGGCGATCAGGCCCAGATCCGCCGTGGCGTAGCTCTGGTAGGCCTCGATGCCGCGCTCCTGCAGCCAGGCGCGCAAGCTGGGCGGAAAGGCCTCCCCGCCGAGCATGGCCTTGGTGATCGAGCCGACCGGTGCGCCGGTCTCCGCAGATTTCTCCAGCAGGATCTTCAGGAAACTGGGGGTACCGATGTAGCCATGCGGCTTCAGCTCGGCCACCGCCTGCAACTGCAGCTCCGTGTTGCCGATGCCGCCCGCGAAGACCGTGCAGCCCACCGCATGGGCGCCGGATTCCATCATCGCTCCGGCTGGCGTCAGGTGGTAGCTGAAACTGCAGTGCGCCAGGTCGCCGGCGCGAAAGCCCGCGGCAAAGATGGAGCGCGCCATGCGCCAATAGTCGGCGCCCTCGCCCTCGGGTTCGTAGATCGGCCCGGGCGACTGGAACACACGGCGCGCGCCCTTCGGTGCTTTCAGGCCACGCCAGCCGATGGCGGAGAAGCCGCCGAACGGGTCGCTGGCGCGGTCGCGCTGCTGGCGTGCCAGGAGTTCGCTCTTGCGAACGACCGGCAGGCGGGCCAGGGCGCGGCGGTCGGTGACCGCTGCAGCGTCCACCTCGGCAAGCAACTCGCCGAAGGCGTCGGTGCGGGTACGGGCGTGGGCCACCGCGCCGGGCAGTGCAGCCATCAACGCGGCCTCGCGCTGCGCGGGCGGGCGCGTCTCGAGCGCGTCGAAGAAATGGCTCATCGTTCCTCCTCGGTCCAGCGCGCCAGGCGCCTTTTCACATCGTCGGTGAACTTGCGCACCTGGGCCGCGTCGGTCAGGGTGAATCGGTCCCACTCGGGCACCTGTCGCGATGGCTTGCGCGCCAACCGGGCCTCGATCGAGGTCTCGCTGGCAGCCAGCTCGGCCACCCGCACGCCCTTCAGCTCGTAGCCATCGCCGCGCTCAGCCAGGCGCAGGTCGCGCAGCTGCCGCCGGAGTGCGATGAGCGCGTCGGCCGGCCGGAACGGCGGCGGCGCGAACGCAAAGGTGTCGTCAGGCATCTTGTCACCCATCAGGCCAACCAGCGCTTGCGGCGCTTGTAGCTCTTGACGTCCTTGAAGCTCTTGCGGTCTCCGCCGCCCATGCCAAGGTAGAAC
>CAYJEC010000311.1:0-4650 GCA_964369025.1 uncultured Ideonella sp.
CTGGCCAGGCGCATCTCAGAGGCCAGCGCCGAACTGCTGCAGACCGTCGTCCACCACCGCTACAAGCAGCGCCGCAGTCTCGTCGTCACGTCAAACCGGGTCGTGCAGGACTGGGGCAAGTATCTCGGCGACACCACCATGGCCGCCACCATCCTCGACCGCCTCATGCACCGCGCGGCAATGCTCGAGTTCGAGGGCAAGAGCTACCGCCTCAAGGAGGCCGCTTCGCGCCTCGCGCTCAACGCCGCTGTCGACCCATAATTCGACCGTCCTGCCCGGGGGAGTTTGACTGGCCACAGGTGGGGGAATTTGAAGTGGCCATCAGGGGAGCGGGTCTACGCCGGTACTGGAAAACTTCCGATCCAGATCATCAAGGACGGTGCCTTCGTCTTCAAGCGCACTGCAGACCTGAGCAATCAGACGTCTGGAGGGAACGATTACACCCGCTGCGGCTACCTCGACGAAGAATTCTTCGCAGACGGACGCAAGCTGTGGAACTGCCGTGACGTTGCAAACGTTTGGCGTAATTTGTATTTGGACCCTGCGGAGAACGCGTTCTATGACTACACAGGGCAAGCGCCGATAGACACAGATCCTCGCTGGATCCGAAAACAAGATGGGACCCCTGCAGGTACTTCTGCCTACACGAGCACCTCGTACGGCAAAATCTTTACCGGGAACACTGATAGCGGGGTCATCCTCTTTGAAGACCTCACAGGCGCTGTGACCCAGATCTGGGCGGGTGACCAACTGGTGCTCGAACAGGATATTCGCTCCCTGGTCACCTACTCCAATCCATAGTCCGAGAACCTGCCCGCGCAGCACAACTGACGCAGGGCACCTTTTCTGGCTGAGGCTGGTCGCGCCCGCGGTGAGGCCCAGTCATCCGGCAAGGGGGTACGCACATCAAGCCGCCTGCCTGAAGTGCTTCCGCGCCACGGTCAGCTGGCTGGCCGGGGCGCATCCGCCTCCGCCTCCGGCCACAGCGCCGGAAAGTAGAACCGAAGCGCATGCAAAGGCAACCCAAACCGCACCGGCCCTTGCGGTGAATCGGTTGCCAGCAGGGCCCTGTCCAGCAGGGCCTTCAGCACCGTGCCGGCGGTGCGCTCGCCCAGCCCCAGCATGGCCTTGAACTCGCCGCGCTCCAGTGCGGCGCCGGTCACGAACAGGTAGTGCAGCGGCCGCAGGGCGGCCATGCGCACGCCGGAGCGCAGGTTGTGCTCCTCATAGGCCAGGCAGGCGGCGATTCGGCGCTCCATGTCGCCCAGCTTCAAGAGGCCGGCCATGAAATCCACCTGATCCTGGCAGACCGAGAGCACGAACGCGATCCATTCGACGAGCGCCTGCTGGCTGAGGTTGCCGCGCCCGTCCAGGTCACCACGCCGGGCCGCGTCAGCCGCTGCGAGCAGGGCGTAGTAACGATCGGTGTGGCGGGCAAAGCCGCGCAGCGGTGACCACAGGCCATGGGTGTAGCCCAAGGCGGACAGAACCGCGTGGGTGTGCAGGCGCATGACGCGGCCATTGCCGTCGACAAAGGGGTGTACCCAACCCAGCCGGTGGTGGGCTGCGGCCAGGGCCACCAAGGCCGCCTCGCCCCTGCGGGTGTGGCCATAGACATCTGCCCAGCGTTGTAGCAGCGCGGGCACTGCCGCGAAGGCAGGTGCCACATGTGCGCCCACGCTGACCTCGCGCTGCCGGAACCGGCCGGGCTCGATGGCTTCGCCTTCGGTGGTCACCAGATCGGGGGCAGGCAAGCGGCTGAACAACTCGCGGTGCAAATCAGCCACCGCCTCCGCGCTGTAGAGGCGCTGAGCGCCATCGGCCCCGGCGTAGCGCTCCTCGACGGCCTGCTCGGCTTCGATGTGGGCGACAGCCAGCCGCTGGCGGGCTGCGAGTTCAAGGTTGGCAGAGAAATCGCGGCGAAGGGCCTGCTCGATCTCCAGCGGCCGGGTGTGCTGGCCCTCGATGCGGTTGGTGTAGTAGGAGTTCATGCCCCGCAGGAGGCTGCGCAGGCTGGCCGGTACCGGCGCGCCGCTCAGGGCGAGCGCAGAGCGGGACAAGTCGTGCGCCTGGGCCAGCAGCGGCTGCATCGCCGGCTCTGAGGGCAGCAGGGGCTCGAACTGATGAGGGGCGTTGTAGAGCGTGACCATGATTTGCCAAGATCATGCCACTCCTAACTAATTGAAATTGAAAAGATTTCAATACTTTATGCCAAGACGTTTGCCAACATAATTTCTAACCCAGGGTATGGGAGCCGATGGCGCCCGTTAACCAGATGGCCGGCCTATGGCCGGCCCGGCGCCATGCGCCCCTCCGCAACGACTAGCGCCTGTACATCCGGGTGCCTGGCCAGCAGATCCTGCAAGACCAACCGCTTGGCGGCCGCGAGCGCCCGTTGGCCCGTTGAGTTGGCAAAGTTGATCTCGTTCAAGAGGCACTTGGCCAGCACCCGAGGGTCACCGATCTCGGCCGCGCGGTTGCTGGCAAAGGCGTAGAACTCGGCCTGATCAGGCCGCAGGCCGGGCCAGCGCATGCTGTCCATCGTCTGCACGAACAGGCCGTGCCATTCGGGGTGATCCAGCCAGAAGTAGCCCAGGAACACAGAGCCCCAGACCGAATGCTGGGTCATGTCGAACTTGTTGAGCCAGCTGAGGCCAAACTGGTACCAAGTGAGCACTTCAGTCGGCGTTGGCCCCAACTTCATCTCGCAGGCGCGCTGAATCACGGAGGCGTAGTTGTAGACCACGTCGCTGCATAGGCGGTGCTGGTTGATGGTCATGAACCCGAACAGGGCGGCAAAGGAGTAGGCAGACGACAGCTCGAATGCCTGCTCCAGGTCGTGCCGCTTCATGCCAGGCAGTTGCGCCTCCAGCCGCCGCCGCTCGCACAATGATGCAAGGTTCAGGCGCAGGCTGCGGTTGTAGGCGTCAAGTTCTTCGCGCTCCTGGCCCGGCCGCGCCTCGAAACCGTTGCGCAAGCCCGGTAACAGCGCCGAGTAGCTCTCGAGCGGAGATTCGAAGTAGCTCAATCGCTGCCCTTGCATGTGGAGCAGGTTGCCCAGGTAGGCGCGGGCAGTGCCGTGATGGCCCGCCAAACCCTGTGCCCTCGCCAGGGCTTCACGGGCCAGATCGAATTGGCGCAATCCGATGTGCACCTGCGCCAACCGGCATTCACGCAAGGCCAGCACCTCCACGCTGGCCAGCGCCCAGGCCTCGCCGGATTCCAATTGCTCCTTCGCAGCAGCCACTTCGCCTTCGTCCAGCAGGATCTGGCAGTTCATCAGTTGCCGGCAGACCATGAGCGTGGATCGGCTGGAGGCATCCGCAGCGATCATGGGCAGTGCAAAGCCGCTGGCCTGCTTGACCGCCTGGTCGAGCGCGTTGCCGATGGTGGAGCCCGCCAGCTGAACCTGATCCCCGGCGGGCGCTTCCCACCACCAGGGGCCCACCGTGGCACCACGTGGTGGGTGCCGGAAACGCAGCTCAAAGTCATCGCCGCAGCCGGCCTCCGCCCACATCGCATGCAGGCTCGCCCAGAGCCGGCTTAGCTGTTTTCTGTTGAGCGGTTGCTCCTGCCCGATCGAGCGGAGGTAGCCGTTCAGGGAACCCGCTTCACAAGCGCGTGTTCGCGCGTTGTGTTCCCCCAGCACCAGCACGGCCAGCGCCGCAGCCTCCCAGCGGTGATGGCCCGTGACCACACGGCCTTGCAGGGTGATCTGGTTCCTGCCGATGTCGACCAGCAGGTCCACCCCACTGGCCTCAGGCGTGCTCGGCCACGCGCTTGGCCAGGTGGGCCAGGGCCTCTTCGACCTGGTCGACCAGCACCAGGCAGAGATCGCCCGGCTGCAGGCGTGCCAGCGCCGAATCGATGGCGATGAATTCGCCGCGGATCTCGTCGACGAAGCGGGTGCGCGGTGCGCCGTCCAGGCCCTGGCGAAGCAGGCCGATGACCTCGCCGTCCTCGCGGCCGCGCTGGCAGGCGTCCTGGTAGAGGATCACGTCGTCGAAGGCGGCGCCGAGGATCTGGGTCTGCTCGCGGATGTCTTCGTCACGCCGGTCGCCGGCCCCGCTGATGACCACCGAGCGGCGCTTGGCCGGCATGGCGTTGACGGCCGAGACCAGCGCGCGCATCGCATCCGGGTTGTGGCCGTAGTCGGCGATCAGGGTGGCGCCCTTGTAGTCCATCACGTTGAAGCGGCCCGGGGCGTTGTCGGCGTCGTTGAAGAAGCTGGCCAGGCCAGAGCGGATGGCGTCCCAGCTGAGGCCCACGCCCCAGGCGGCGCCGATGGCGGCCATGGCGTTGTCGATCTGGAAGCCGATGGTGCCGTGGCGGGTCAGCGGGATGTCGCGCAGCGCCACGAACTCGCGCCAGTTGCCCTCCGCAGCCTCGATGTGGTCGCCATCCACATACACGCAGCGTTGGCCCTGCGCGCGGTGGGTGGCCAGCACCGGGTGGTGGCGGTCTTGTGCGAAGTAGATGACGCCGCCTGGGCAGGTGGGGGCCATGTTGACGCAGTGGGCGTCGGTGGCGTTGAGCACCGCGTAGCCGGTGGGCGCCACGTTCTGCACGATCACGCGCTTGAGCACCGCCAGGTCTTCGACCGTGGTGATGTAGTTCAACCCGAGGTGGTCGCCGCTGCCGATGTTGGTG
>CAYJEC010000312.1:0-4645 GCA_964369025.1 uncultured Ideonella sp.
GGCAGGTTGAAGGCCGGCGACCCGGAGGCCCGGGTGGTGATGATGACCGGCCACGGCGGTATCGACCTGGCTGTCACCGCCATGAAGGCCGGCGCAGCCGACTACCTCACCAAGCCGCTGGGCCTGGCCGAGCTCAAGCTGCTGCTCGAACGGCTGCTGAGCCAGAGCCAGCTCGAAAGCACCGTCCACTACTACAGCCAGCGCCAGGCCGAGGGCAGCGGGCTGGACAAGATCGTGGGCCGCTCGCCGGCCATCGTGGCCCTGCGCGACCGCATCGCGATGCTGGTGCAATCCGAGCAGCAACTCGCCGACGCCGACGCGCCGGCGGTGCTGATCCAGGGCGAGACCGGCACCGGCAAGGAACTGGTCGCCCGGGCCCTGCACTTCGAGGGCCCGCGCCGTGCGATGCCCTTCGTCGAGCTGAACTGCGGCGCGCTGCCGCCGCAACTGATCGAGGCCGAGCTGTTCGGCTACGAGCGCGGCGCCTTCACGGATGCCCGGCAGCGCAAGGCCGGCCTGGTGGAGACCGCAGAAGGCGGCACGCTGTTCCTCGACGAGATCGGCGAGGCCGACCCGTCCACCCAGGTCAAGCTGCTGAAGTTGCTGGAGGACAAGCGCTTCCGCAGGCTCGGCGGCCTGCGCGACCAGCAAGTCAACGTGCGTATCGTCAGCGCCACCCACCGGCCGCTGGAGCAGATGGTCAAGGCAGGCTCGTTCCGCGCCGACCTCTATTACCGCCTTCGCATCATCGAACTGACGGTGCCGCCGCTGCGTGAGCGCGGCAACGACATCCTCGACCTGGCGCGCCACTTCCTGCGCCACCACGGCCAGCGCTACCGCAAGGGCGATCTGCAGCTCTCGGCTGCTGCCTCCGCTGCGCTGCTTCGCCATCGTTGGCCGGGCAACGTGCGCGAGTTGCGCAACGCGATGGAACAGGCGGCGCTGCTGGCCCCGCCGGGTGGCGAGGTGGGCCTGCGCGAGCTGCCCTTCGTCACCGGAACGCCCGATGCCGCGCGCCCCGAGGCGGGCGCCGGTGAGTCGCCAGACGACCTGAACCTGGAACGCGCCGAACGCAGGAACATCGAGCGCGCGCTTGAACGAACGCAACGCAACGTGACCCAGGCCGCCCGCCTTCTCGGCATCTCCCGCGACACGCTGCGCTACCGGCTGGAGCGGCTGGGCCTGCGCTCTGAATCGCCCACCGAGGAAGCCCCATGACTGCGGATCCCGCATCACCCGACCGCCCTTCCCCCGCTCCTCAGGGCAGCAGCTTCGGCCCCGCGTTGCGCCCGCTGGGCTGGGGCGCGCCGTTCCGGTGGCTGGCGTTGGGCTGGCGCGATTTCATTCGGGCGCCCGGCATCGGCCTGTTCTATGGCACCTTCTTCATGGTGATGGGCTGGGCGCTGTTGAGGGTGTTCCAGAACGCACCGGCCTACACGCTGGCGCTGTCGGCCGGCTTCCTGCTGATGGGCCCGTTCCTGTGCCTGGGCCTGTACCAGACCAGCCGGGTGCTGGAGCGCGGCGAGAGGCCCGATTTCGGCGCCTCGCTGATGGCCTGGGACACGCGCACCGGCACGCTGGCCATCTTCGGCTTCGTGCTGCTGGTGCTGGAAATGCTGTGGGGCCGGGCCTCGTTGATCGTCTTCGCGGTCAGCTTCGACGGCATGCCCGATTTCAAGGGCTCACTGTCGGCCCTGCTGGACCCCGACAACCTGAACTTCATCGTCGCCTACCTGATCGTCGGCGCGTTCTTCGCCGGCCTGATCTTCGCCGTCAGCGTGGTCTCGATCCCGATGATCCTGGACAGGCCGACCGATGCCATCACCGCCGGCCTGACCAGCTTCCGCCTGGTGCTGACCCAGCCCGGCGTGATGCTGTTGTGGGGCGCCCTGCTCACCGTGCTGGTGGTGCTGGCCCTGCTGCCCTGGTTCGCCGGGCTGCTGATCATCGGCCCGGTAACCGGGCACGCCACCTGGCACGCCTATCGCGCGGCGGTGCAGGCAGACCCCGCCACTTGATACCTCGGCGGATCAGCGGAAGACGCGCTCCCGCAGCCACTTGGTGGCAACCCACTTCTCACCGGCGATCACCGGAGCGCCGCCGTGCAGGCTGCGGGTGCTCGGGTGGGGGGTGTGGTAGCTGAAGAAGACGGCGTTGCCCTTCACCGGCGCGACCTCCAGGCCCACATCCGGGAAGGTGGTGGCGCCGCCGTGCTCCGGCGAGTTCAGGTAAATCACCAGGGTGCCGACGCGCTGGCCGCCACGGGCCAGGATGGTGGGCGTGCCCGGTTGGGCGGGGTCGAAGTAGTCGTAGTGGGGCTTGTACTCGGCGCCCGGCCGGTAGCGCAGCACCTGCAGGCCCTCGCCGTGGTCCACCGGCCAGTTGAGCAAGGTGGCGACGCGACGCTCTATGCGCGAGCAGATGTCGAACTCGCCGCGCTCGAAAAACATGCCTTCGCTGGTGCGCGCGGTGTTGACCTCGCTGCCACCGGTCTCGGTGACCACGGTCTCGGAGCGCGCCAGGCGCTGGCGCGAGAGTGCCACCAGTTCGTCGCACTCACCGTCGCTGAGCAGCCCGCCAAAGACCACCACCCGCGGCAGCTTCATGCTCAGCAGCACGCGGATCTCGTGGCCATCCACCACCAACCGGCTGGGGGATGCCGCCAGTGCCGGCTCAGGCAGGTGGCCGCGCCCCGGCACCGGCCGGCCACGGGCCACCAGGTGTTCGCTGAGCACGGTTTCCATCGCGTCCACCGCCACGCCATCGGGCCAGCCGGCGTTCTTCAACGCAGCCAGGCAATCCTCCGGCGGGAAACCGGCTTCGGCCTGCGCCACGATCCAGGCGCGCAGGTCCGGGGTCACGGACGGTGTGCTCGTCTTCATGGCCTCGCATTTTGGCAGCAGCAGGCCGCGGGCCGCCTGCGGGTCAGCCCGATAGGCGCCGGCGAAAAACCAGCCGGTCGGGCTCGGAAGCGGCCGCGTCGAAGGCGTAGCCCTCGCTGTCGAACCCCTGCAACGCCTTCGGCTTGGCCACGCGGTGCTGGATCGCGTAGCGCGCCATCAGGCCACGCGCCCGCTTGGCGTGGAAGCTGATGACCTTCCAGCGGCCGCCATGCCAATCCTCGAAATCGCAGTCGACGACGCGCGCGCGCAGTGCCGGGCGCAACGCCGCGCGGGCATATTCCTGCGAGGCCAGGTTCACGACCACCGGCGCGCGCTCGCCCGCCTGCGATGCATTGAGTGTCTCGGCGATCGTGTCGCCCCAGTAGCCATAGAGGTCCCGGGCGCCCGGCGTGGGCAGGTGGGTGCCCATCTCCAGCCGGTAGGGCTGCAGTTTGTCGAACGGCCGGAGCACGCCGTAGAGGCCAGAGAGGATGGCCACATGCCGCTGCGCCCAGGCCAGATCCGCCGCACTCAGCGTGGCGGCCTGCAGGCCCTCGTAGACGTCGCCGTTGAAGGCCAGCGCCGCGGGCCGGCTGTTGGCGCCGGTGAAGCGGCACGACCAGGCGGCATATCGCCCCACGTTCAGCCGCGCCAAGGGGTCGGACAGGCTCATCAATGAGGCGATCCGGGCTGGCGAGTAGCCGCGCAGCACCTCGATCAACGCTGCCGCCTCGTCGACGAATTGCGGCCGGGTGGCCCGCTCTGCCACGCCTTCGGGCAGCGGGCTCTCGTAGTCCAGGGTCTTGGCGGGGGACAGCAGGTACAGCATGGCGGCAAGGCAGGTGCGATCAGGCGGGTTCGGCGGGCACGACGCCAGGCACGCGCCAGCGCTGGGTCAGTGCATTGGTGTCGTGCCGCAGTTTGGCGGCACGGGCCGGGTCGAGGCCGGCATCATCCCCGATCGATTCGGGCGCCCCCAGCGGCAGGGACAAGCGCGTGTCGACCCGCTCCCGGGCGCTGGCCCGGGGCCGCAGCATGGCCGGGTCGAAGGGCTCGCCGAGAAATGCACAGATGGCCTCCAGCGCGGCCTCGGGGCCGGCGGTCAGCCACTGGTACGGCACCCGAAACACCTGGCCGGGCGCCAGCGTGGCCGCCTCGCGAATGGCCCGATCGATCTTGCGGAACTGGCCCACCAGCATGGTGTCGGTCAGGTCCAGCCATTCCCAGGAGGCGCGGGGCCGGCCCAGGGCCTGCTCGCGCTGCAGGCGGCGCTGGTAGGACAACACCACCTCGGTCGGCTCACGCACGCAGGCCAGCACCCGGGCCTGCGGAAACAGGCGGAACAGCCGGGGCAGCGAGTGCACGTGCGCCGGGGTCTTCTCCAGCGGGCGTTGGCCGGGGTAGACCGCCGTGGCCGCATGGGCGAAGAAGGCGCGTATCAGGTCGTCCTCGGCCAGCGTGGCGGCCAGGCCGCCCCCCAGGCGGGCCAGGTGGGCACGCAGTTGGCCGAGTTGCTCCGCGCCGCGCAGGTAGCCCTGCTGCATGGGCCTGGGTGGCTCGCAGAGCAGCGCGCTGGCCTGGTGGAAGATGAAGGTCTCGAAGACATCGGGCACGCTGAACAGGGCCGGGTGGCGCGCCAGCGCGAGCAGCAGCGCCGAGGTTCCACTTCGCTCCTGGCCGCAGATGAACACCGGCTGCGCCGCCGCTGCCCAGCCGCGCAGGGCAGCGAGGCTGTCGAACCACGCTGTCATTCGTCGCCGTCG
>CAYJEC010000313.1:0-4638 GCA_964369025.1 uncultured Ideonella sp.
CTGAAGACGGGTGCCAATGCTTACCAGATGCAGTACCGGTCGCCGGATGTCAACAAGATCTTCTACAACCCGGACTTGCTCTATATTCCCTGGTACAAGTCGGACGGCAGCGGCGATCGCATGCCCAACGCAACACTGAGTGCTGCGAAGTTTGATCCTGTCATCACGAATGGCACCTTCAACCTGTCGATCAACTACACGAGCGCGGCCGGCAACCAGATCACCACCAACTGGTTCACAGGCCCGGGCACGAAGAAGGTGCAGGGGCGGGACTTCTACCCAGGGTTGGTGTACCGGCTGACACCGGGTGCCAACCCGACCTCCACGGCGAGCTACACCCGCTACGACATCAACGCCACCGACGGCACACATGCAGCTGCGACAAAGAGCCCGGGCCGCACCGATTGTCAAGCCAGCAAGTGCACTTTGGCAGAGGAACGGCAGAACTTCGCCAACTGGTTTACCTACTACCGCATGCGGGAGTTGCTGACCAAGGCGGCGGTCTCCGAGTCTTTCGTCATCTTCAAGGACAAACTGCGCGTCGGCTGGGGCCGCATCAACAAGTCCAACAGTGACACGATCGATGGCGCCTCTTTCAAGATCGTCGAGACAGAGACCAATGGCGGCCCGTTGCGCCCGCTCGATGGCACACGCCTCGGCAAGGTGCTGACAGGCGTCCAGAAGCTGGCCTCCTGGCCCAGCACGCCGTTGCGTGTGGCGCTTGACGAAGTCGGACGTTACTTTTTTGTGGACGATGGGGTGCATACCAACGTGCGGCCCGCCGCAGGCAGCCCCTGGTTGACCGACCCCGCCAACGTGGGCTCCGAGAAGCTGACCTGCCGACGCTCGGTGAGCTTGCTGATGACCGACGGCTACTACAACGACAGCTACAGCGCAGCCGGAGATGTCGATGGTTCGAACGGGCCTTCTTACACCGGGAACGCGAACCCCGGCGGCTACAGCCCCACCGAGTATGTGGCGCAGCGGCCTTACATCGACGCGCCCAATGCACTGTCGAACACCCTGGCGGATGTGGCATCTCGGTACTACGTGATGGACATGGACGCCAGCATTGCGAACAAGGTGCCTCCGGTGAGCGGCGACATCGCCTACTGGCAGCACTTGACCCAGTTCATGGTGGGCCTGGGCGTCTACGGCACGCTCGATTCGTCCACCCCTGAAAAGAAGAGCGAAACGATCAAGCAGCTCACGGCGGGTACCAAGAACTGGCCGGACCCTGCCTCCGGCAGCCCGCAGAAGATCGACGACATGTGGCACGCCGCTGTCAACACCGGCGGAGATTTCTACTCGGTGTCGAACGTCACCGAACTGACCGAGGCCTTGAAGGACGCCTTTGGTCGCGCGGCCGGCAACGAGGCCAAGGAGGCCGGCGTGGCGACGGCTTCTGCCACCTTGGTGGCCGACAACGTGAAGTACGTGCCGAAGTACAAGTCGGTGTCCTGGTTTGGCGACTTGGAAGCCTGGGCTCTCGACGCCGACGGCAACACGCCCGACTTCCCGACCTGGCGGGCCTCGGAGAAGCTGCCGGCGCATGGCAGCCGAAATCTGTTCACCTCGGTCGGTTCGGACGTCATCGAGTTCATGAGCACCAAGTCCGCGGTCGTCGACCTGGTGGGTTCGGCGGACCTGGTCAACTACATCCGCGGCGATACCTCCAAGGAGGGCGATGGGCAGGCGTTCCGGTCCCGCCGTGTGGGCGTTCTGAACCAGTTGCTGGGGGATTTCGTCGACTCGCCACCGGTGGTCGTGAAGGGCCTGGTCGACCTGGGCTACACGGCCTTCGACGCGTCGTACGCTGACTACGTGGCCCAGAAGAAGGCCCGGACGGACTCGGGAATCGTTCTCGGCGGCAACGCCGGGATGGTGCATGTTTTCCGTGGCAACGACGGGCAGGAGGTCTTCGGCTACCTGCCCCAGGAGGGGCTGTCCAAGCTGTCGACCATCGCCGCCAAGGACTACGGCACCACCTCGAACTTTCACCGCTTCTTTGTCAACGGTCCGATGAACGAGACCGATGTGAAGATCGACGACGCGTGGGCCAATCTGGTGCTCGGAGCGATGGGCTCGGGCGGCAAGACCTTCTTTGCCCTGCGCTTCCCGACCGACTTCGGCGCCACCTTGGACGCAGCTGATCTGGGCAAGGATGCGGTGTTGTGGGAGAAGTCTGGCAAGGACGACGGCGATATCGGCTACATGTTTGCCGACTTCGCGGTGGGCAAGATCAAGGGCGGCGGTTGGAAGGCCTTCATCGGCAACGGCGTCTACAGCGATAGTGGCAACTCGGTGCTGCTGGTCGTCGACATCGCGACCGGTTCGATCGACAAGATCACCGTGGACAACTCGGGCAACACCGGGATGATGGGCGTCAGCCTCATCAAGGACACGACGACCCGCGAAGTGGTCGGTGCCTATGCCGGTGACCTCAAGGGCAATGTTTGGCGCTTCGATTTCGAAGGTGGCAGTTCGTCGGAGTGGAAGGTCGGGTTCAGCGGCGAACCGCTCTTCGTGGCTGTCAACGTCAATGGCGACCGCTTGCCGATCACGGTGCCGCCGGTCTTCGTGCTGCACCCGACCAAGGGCCGCGTGGTGCTCGTGGGCACCGGCCGCCTGATCGACAAGGCCGATTCCGACTCCATCGACAAGCAGACGTTCTTTGGTGTCTGGGACGACGTGCCGGTGGGAGAGTTCTCGTCCCAAGCCGTGAGCCCGTTCTACGGCCAGGCGAACGGGCGCGACAAGCTGCAGGCGCAGACCGTGAATGTCACCCCCATCAATGACACGACGGGCACCTTCTACACGGTCGACACGACGCCGGTCAACTGGACGAGCCAGCTCGGCTGGTACATGGACCTGCCGTTCGACGGGCAGCGGGTGCTCTATCCGTCGCTGGTTCTGGGGCTGGATTACGTGTTCTTCAGCACCGTGGTTCCGGCGCGTGACGTGGCGCAATGCGAGTCGTCCAGTGGCAAGGGCTACAACTACCTGCTGGTGGCGGCCGATGGCACGCAGCCGGCCAAGCCGATCTTCGACACCAATGGAGACGGTGTCGTCGATGAGAGCGACCAGGTGGCGAGCGGGTATGGCACCGTCGGCGACGGGCGCGATGCCATCGTGAGCGACAAGGACAACCCGCTGCTGGGTGGTGACCTGAAAGATGGTTCCAATGGCACCGGCAATGGCAGCGGTGGCGAAGGCGAGATCTGCAATACCGAGGGCTGCAAGAAGGTCGATCTGGACTGCATCACGAACTGCACGCCGCCGAACGTCAACAAGTCGGTGGTTGATCGGGTCTGGAAGCAGATCATGAACCCGCCGAAGCCTGAGTAAGCCGTGGCCGCAACAGGAGTAATGATGCAGTTGAGCGCCGGCACCATCTCGCGCCCCACACAACGTGGCTTCACGCTCGTCGAGTTGATGATCGTGGTGGCCATCCTGGGGATCATCGCCGCCATCGCTTACCCGAACTACACCGAACAGGTGAAGAAGGGCAAGCGTGCGGAGGGGCAGACCGTGTTGATGGAGACTGCGCAATACCTGCAGCGCTACTACATCGCCAAGAACTCGTACACCGGCATGACCGACCAGGAGTTGGAAAACGCCGGCTACGGCAAAGCGCCCAAGGGAAGCGCCAACCCGTCGTACGTCATCACCGTCGAGGTGGCGGATGGTGATCGGGGGTACACGCTCAAGGCGACCCCCCAGTTCCCGGACGATGCCTGCGGCTACCTGACCCTGGCCGATACGGGCCAGAAGGGCACCGAGGTCGAGGGAGCGGTGGCGGCCTGCTGGAAATGACCCGCCACTCGGAGGGCTAGATTTCCTTGATCAGCCGGCTGAACTCGTCCACGTCCTCGAAACTGCGGTAAACCGAGGCGAACCGCACGTAAGCCACCTTGTCCAGGCGCTTGAGTTCCCGCATGACGAGTTCGCCGATGCGCGTGGAAGGCACCTCACGTGCCCCGCTGGCCAGCAATTTGTCCTGGATGCGCTCGATCGCGGCATCGACCTGCTCGATGCTCACCTGACGCTTTCGCAGCGCCAGTGTCATCGAGGAACGCAGTTTCTCCGGCTCGAACTCCACCCGTGCACCGCTGCGCTTGACGATGGCCGGCAGGGCGATTTCGGCCCGTTCGTAGGTGGTGAATCGCTTGTCGCACTTCGTGCAACGGCGGCGCCTGCGGACCACGTCGCCCTCGTCGGATTCCCGGGTCTCGACGACCTGGGTTTCGACGTGGGCGCAGTAGGGGCAGCGCATGGCTCAGGCGTGCAGGCGCCGCGCGTTCAGCGGTAGACCGGGAAGTCCCGCGTCAGCGCGGCCACCTTGGCACGCACAGCGGCCAGATTGGCCTCGTCGTGGGGCTTGTCCAGCACGTCGGCGATCAGGTGCGCGGTGGCCCGGGCCTGCTCCTCCTTGAAGCCGCGGGTGGTCATCGCCGGGGTTCCCAGACGGATGCCGCTGGTGACCATCGGCTTTTGCGGGTCGTTCGGTATGCCGTTCTTGTTGCAGGTCATGTGGGCCGCACCCAGGATGGCTTCGGCTTCCTTGCCGGTCAGGCCCTTGGGGCGCAGATCGACGAGCATCACATGGCTCTCCGTACGGCCACTGACGATTCGCAG
>CAYJEC010000314.1:0-4634 GCA_964369025.1 uncultured Ideonella sp.
TCGAGAAGCGTTTCGCTTCCTGGGCCGCGAAGTAAGCCGCCGCCGCACGGGACCTTGCCCGATAATTCGCGCCATGTTGGATGCCGAGGCGCTGGATCGCTACTTCACCGCACAAGTGGTGGGCGTGGCCATCGCCGTGGAGATGGGGCCGAGCGATGGCATCCGCCGCGAGCCCGCGCAGGGCATGCGCCTGCACCTGCTCGGTGGCCACGCCGAGTTGCTGGGCGAGGCCGCACGCAGCCTGATCTCACCGACCTCCACAGCCGCCTGGGCCGGCCAGCCCCGCTCTGAGTTGTCGCTCGCCCGCGCAAGGCGGCGCCTGCTGGCTGGCGGCTCGCTGTTGTTTCTCGTGGCCTGGTCGGCTGCGCTGTGGTGGCTGTTCCGACGGTTCGGCACCTGACCCCTGTCAGAAAGGCACGCACGTTGTTCGACAAGACAATGGACACGCTGGTCATCGACCCGGTGAAGATGAACATCGTCAATCGGGTGGCTGCGGAAACCACCTTGTCGGGCGCCTTTCATTTCCAGGGGGGCCTGCTGCTGCAGGGGAGCCTGAACGGCGAGGGCGAAATCGCCGGGCGCCTGGTGGTATGGCACGACGCGAAGTTGGTGGGCCGCTTCCGGGTGCTGGGGGATCTGTACCTGCTGGGCCGGCTCGGCGACACCGCGGACGCGATCGACGAATCGACCGTCATCGAATGCCAGGGCACGGCCTATGTGGCGAGCACCGGGGTGTCCTGCGGTACGCTGATCGCTGCGAGGTTGCGCATGTATGATGGGGCGGTCCTTCAGGGGCCCTTCAGGACCTTGCGCGGCGAGCAGTCGCTGCCTGTGCTGAGCCCCACCTGACGCGCCAGACTCCGGGTGCTGCCGACGCGCCCGCCACGCTTGACCACCGCAGGGCCGCCATGGATTCCTACTCCAACGACACAGGCACCGACGACGCGGCACCGCAGGTGCCGATGGGGCAGGCGATGCCCGACGTCGACCGGGTGCCGACGCTGTTGCCGCAACAGCAGGCCGTGCCCATGCCAGAGTCGCCCGCCCCAAACCGACACTCCACGTTGGCCCGCGGCCTGTCCTTCGTCGGCACCGCGCAGATCGATGGTTCACTCACGGTGGCCGGCGAGGTCCAGGGCGATGTTCAGGTCGTCGAGGGCTCGAACGGCCAGGTGACCATCACTGAAACCGGCGCCGTGGTGGGCGACATCCATGCGCGCAGCATCTCGGTGCTGGGCCAGACCGTGGGCACGCTCGACGCCGCCGGCGGCAGGGTCTCGCTGCACGACACCGCCAGCGTCTCCGGCCGCATCCGCTACACCCATCTGCAAGTCAACGGTGCCGACCTCAACGCCCAGTTGGAACGCGTCCGACCCGACGCTGCCGCTACCGGCCACGCCTGACACGGCCGTCGCCACCAGCGACGAACTGCGCCGCGCCGCGCTGCGACGCTCGGCCGAACGCAACGCTGTCGTCGCGCGTCGGCGGGTGGCGTGGCGCTGGGCCGCTTGGGCGCTGCGCATCGCCTTGGTCAGCGCTGCCGGGTTTGCGCTGGTGGCCGCCGCAGCCTGGATCCTGTGGCGCGAGGTCGGCACCGGGCCTGCTCCCGCGTCACCTCGTCGCGCGGCGAGCGCCCCGGTACCGGCTTCCCTGCAGCTGCGGCTGGATGTGGCCGCTCCACACTCGTCCTCCGAGCCGCCGGCCAGTGGCCCTCAGGCACAATCGTCGTCATCGCCCGCCCCGCGCGAAGAGACTGCAGGAGAACAAACTCGTGAACGGTCATGACACGCAACGCGCCCCCGCCCGGCTGGTGCCAGCCGAGCAACTGAATGCCATCTCCAGCCTGATCGCAGAAGGTGCGCAATTCGAGGGCACCTTCAGTTCGGGCGCCGACTTGGGCCTGAAGATCGACGGCCTGCTGAAGGGCGACATCCGCCTGCAGGGCGGCGGCACCGTTCACATCGGCGCAACCGGGGTCGTCGACGGCACCACGATCGAAGCCGACCATGTCCTGATCGAGGGCAAGGTGCGCGGCACGGTGGTGGCCCGCAAGACACTGGAGATCACCGGTTCCGCCACCCTGCTGGGCGACGCGCTCTACGACGCCCTGCTGGACGTGCACCCGCGTGCCCGCTTGCGCGGCAAGATCGAGTACCGCGGAGAGCTGGACGCTGGCAACCTCTAGGAACGGTAGTCGGCGTTGATGCTGACGTAATCGTGCGAGAGATCGCAGGTCCACACCGTGGTGCTGGCTGCGCCACGGTGCAGGCCGATGCGCACGGTGATCTCGGCCTGCTTCATCACACGCTGCCCATCTTCCTCGCGGTAGGCTGGATGCCGGCCGCCGTGCTGGGCAACCAGTACGTCGTCCAGGTGCATCTCGATCAGGCCCTGGTCCAGGTCGGTGATGCCAGCGTAGCCGACTGCGGCCAGGATCCGCCCGAGGTTGGGGTCGCTGGCAAAGAAGGCCGTCTTCACCAAGGGTGAGTGGGCAATCGCATAGGCGACCTGCCTGCACTCGGATTCGTTGCGCCCACCGTCGACCTGGATGGTGATGAACTTGGTGGCTCCCTCGCCGTCGCGCACGATGGCCTGGGCCAGATCACGCGCCACCGCGTGGATGGCCCGCACGATGGCCTGGCCGTCGTCGCTTTCCAGCGTGTCGATGCGGGCATGACCTGCCTGCCCTGTGGCCACCAGCACGAAGGAGTCATTGGTCGAGGTGTCGCCGTCGATGGTGATGCGGTTGAACGATGCATCCGCGGCGCTGCGCGCCAGGCCCTGCAGCAATGCCGGGTTGATCGCGGCGTCGGTGGCGACGAAGCCAAGCATGGTGGCCATGTTCGGGCGGATCATGCCGGCGCCCTTGGAGATGCCGGTGACACTGACCGTCTGGCCCCCGATGACCAGCTGGCGCGACGCCGCCTTGGGCAGCGTGTCTGTGGTCATGATGCCTTCGGCCGCCCGCGCCCAGTGGGTGGCCGAGCGGTCCTTCAAGGCAGCCGGCAGCGCGGCTTCGATACGCTCGACCGGCAGCGTTTCCATGATCACACCGGTGGAAAACGGCAGCACCTGCGTGGCGCCGATGCCGAGGTAGTCGGCCAGGGTGGCACAACTGCGGCGGGCACGGGCCAGGCCATCGGCCCCGGTCCCCGCATTGGCATTGCCGGTGTTGATCAGAAGCGCACGGATACCGGCGCCCGCCGCCAGGTGCTCTCGGCAGACCTGAACAGGGGCCGCGCAGAAGCGGTTCTGGGTGAACACGCCGGCCACCGACGAGCCCTCGGCCAAGCTGATGACGACCAGGTCCTTGCGGTTGGCCTTGCGCACGCCGGCTTCGGCAATGCCGAGCTGGACGCCGGCCACCGGGGCCAGTTGTGCGGGGTCGGGAGCGGTCAGGTTGACGGGCATGTCGGGTCCAGCGAGAAAGACCAGAGATTGTACGGACACGGGGTCGGCCAGAGGTTTCCCCCTGGCCGCCCCGCGCCGCCCCTCCACTGACAGCGTCAATCAGGTGTTCAAGACAGCCAGCAGGGCTGCAGCCAACACGGAAGCCAGGGCAACGACGCCAACCAAGGCACTCATGCAGACATCCTGGCGATCGAGTTCGGCCAGGTCCGGATCGGGCTGGCAGTAGCCCTCGTCGGGAACCCAGACCGCCATCTCGAGCCAGGGGGACGTAGAGGCGCTCATGCGGCCCTCGTCCAGGTGAAGAACTGCTCTTGCATGCGCACCGGGGTGCGCAGGCGCGGGGCCGGCGGCGGCGGCGGGCGGCGCATCGTGCCGGGTGCCACCTGGATGGCACGGTGGTTCAGGGTCTGGAAGCGCAGCAGACGCTCCAGGGCCCGCTGCATGGCGATCAACTGCTTGTGGCGCAGGGCTTCTTCGGCACTTCGCAGGCCCTCTTCGATCAGGGCGCGGGCAAAGGCGGCGGCGCTTCCCAGTTCGACGTATTCACGGGCCAACTGGCGGCAACGGGCCTGTTCGGCCAGCAGCATGTCTTCGAGCGTGTTCATCGGGTGGTCCTCTCCTGGTCTGAAGCAAGCAACTTGCATGTCGCTTGGCGGTGTGTGCCGGTTCAGACCCGGCACGGAATGCATTCCACCGCGCCCGGCCTCCCGTTTCGACGCATGGTGCGCGCCGATCACCACCCCTGCTCAGACGACCACTAGACGATCTGCCAGCAGATCCCTGAAGCGCGATCAGGTCTGATCGCCGTGGCGCGACAGGAAGTTCACCAGGCGCCGTGCGATGCCGCCCAGCGGCCACGGCTTGCGCGGGCTGCCGCAGTCCGGCGGGGCGTCACCTCGAGGCCCCTCGTACTTGGCGTTGAAGGCCGGGAAGCGCGGGATCATGCCGACATGGAAGGACTTGAACGGCACGTCCTTGTGGTACTCGACGAGGAAGTCGACCCAGCCGGTGACCTTGAGGAACTCGATCACGCCGGGCTGCAGTGGCGGCGGTGTCGGGTTGTTGTCGACGTAGTAGGGTGACCGCCAATCCCACTGCCCGGTGCGGAGTGGGTCCGGCAGGAAGATGTTCATCGCCAGTGTCTGGGCGCTGAAATCCCAGCGGATCTTGCCGGACTCGTCCAGCCAGGGCGTGTCGTTGTCTCCATACTGCTTGATCCCGGC
>CAYJEC010000315.1:0-4620 GCA_964369025.1 uncultured Ideonella sp.
AGCCAGCGTGTTGCTGAACAGATAGGGGCGCGAGCGCTGGCGCAGCAGCTCGACGACCTCCTTGCGCGCGGCCGTGAAGCCGCCGGACGCGCCACCCAGGGCCTTGCCCAAGGTGCCGGTGATGATGTCGATCTTGCCAAACACCCCGCGGTGCTCGTGCGTGCCGCGGCCGCGCGCACCCATGAAGCCGCTGGCATGGCATTCGTCGATGCCCAGCAGCGCGCCGAAGCGGTCGCATATTTCGCGAATCTGGTCGAGCCGGGCGATCGTGCCATCCATCGAGAACACGCCGTCGGTGAAGACCAGCTTGAAGCGGGCCCCCTTGTCCTCGGCCTCCTGCAGGCAGCGCTCGAGATCCGCGAGGTCGTTGTGCTTGTAGCGCCAACGCTGCGCCTTGCACAGGCGGATGCCGTCGATGATGGAGGCGTGGTTCAACTCGTCGCTGATGATCGCGTCGGCCTCGCCCAACAGCGGCTCGAACAGGCCCCCATTGGCGTCGAAGGCAGCCGCATACAAGATCGCATCCTCGGTGCCCAGGAAACGGGCGAGCCGTGCTTCCAGCGTCTTGTGGATGTCCTGCGTGCCGCAGATGAAGCGCACCGAGCTGAGCCCGTAGCCATGGGTGCGCAGCGCCTCGTGCGCGGCCTCGATGACGGCCGGATGGCTGGACAAGCCCAGGTAGTTGTTGGCGCACAGGTTGATGACCTCACGGCCATCGGTGGTGCGCACATGGGCGCCCTGTGGCGTGGCGATGATGCGTTCGGCCTTGTACAGGCCCGCATCGCGGATGCCTTGCAGTTCGTTGCGCAGGTGGGCAAAGAAATCGTCGGTGCTGGCCATCCTGCGGTCCTTGGGTGCGTCGTCTTCAGGCACAATCCGTTTTCACTGGATTCTCAGAAGTTCGATATATCGAATTTGTGTGCAGTATCGTAAACAAGCGACTCCTCGTCAAGAGCCCCTTCGTGAACCGCCCTTCCCCTGAACCACCTCGCGTAGGCGAAACCCTGGCCGCGCTGCGGCAGGATCGCGCCTTGTCGCTGGACGAGTTGTCGCGCCAGGCGGGCGTGTCGAAGTCGATGTTGTCGCAGATCGAGCGAAACCAGGCCAACCCCACCGTTGCCGTGGTCTGGCGCCTGGCCAATGCGTTGGGCGTGCCGATGGCCGAACTGCTCGGGGCCGACAAGCCGGTGCAGCCGGCGATCGCCACCGTGGCCTCCCACGCAACACCGTCGCTGCGCAGCCCGGACGGGCGCTGCGAGTTGCGCATCCTGGGGCCCATCGACCTGGCAGGGCAGTTCGAGTGGTACGAACTCACCGTGCAAGCCGGTGGTGCGCTGGAGTCCGAAGCCCACGAGCCAGGATCGCGCGAACACCTCAGTGTGCTCAGCGGCACGCTGGAGGTTCAGTCGGCCGAAGCCCTGACACGGCTGAAGCCGGGCGAGACCGCCCGCTATGCCGTCGACCAGCCCCACGCGATCCGCAACCCCGGCAAGGGCGCTGCGCAAGCGCTGTTGGTCGTGGTCCACCCCGCTTAGGCGAGCAGTTCAGCCAGGGTCAGGCGGTCCAGCCCGGTGCGGTTGCGGAACGCGACAAGCCGGCTGTCCGGGTGCAAGAGCAGGCGATCGATCAGTGGCGCAGCAGGCGTGGTCTGCGGATCGCACAACAGAACGAAGCGTTTCATCCCGTCCTCGTCGAGCCGGGCCACCCAATCCCCCTCGACCATGAGGTCGAGAATCGGCTCGATCTGCAGTGGGTCCACCCGAAGGCGGGTGGCGATCTGGTCCGGGTCCAGCCCGCGCTGGTCCGTTCCCCGGGCACCCGCGAGTTCGGCCAGCACGGCCACGGCGAGATTGAAGCGGTAGCCCGGTTGGGTACCGCGCCTCACCACGCGCATCTTCAGGCTCGGCGCGTACGCAGCGATCACGGCCCCCAGCAGCACGATGACCCAGCCGGTGTAGAGCCACAGCAGAAAGATGGGTGCTGTCGCGAATGCGCCGTACACCGTGGAGAAGGTACCGACAGAGGCCACGTACCAGCCCAGCACCCGTTTGGCCACTTCAAAGCCAATCGCCACGAACAGCCCGCCAGCCGCGGCGTGGCGCCACCGGACGTGGGTGTTGGGCACGTAGTGGAACAGGCCGGCCATGGTGGCGGCCAGAAGACTGAACTCCACGGCATCCAGCGCCAGGCGGACCCCGCCCGGCATCGTCCCCACCAGGCCCCTCGAGGCCGAGATGGCGTAGCTGGTCAGGCTCAAGCTCACCCCGAGCACCAGCGGGCCCAGCGTGATGGCTGCCCAGTAGACCAGCACCCGCTGGGCGATCGGCCGGGGCTTTCGGACTCGCCAGATGGCGTTCAGCGTGCGGTCGATGGTCAGCATCAACGCCAACGCGCTGACAACCAGCACGATCAGGCCGGCCGTACCCAGCTTGTGGGCCTTGCTGGCGAACTGGGTCAAGGCGCCCAGCACCGGCTTGGCGATGTTGTCGGGCACCAGGCTCTGCAGGAAGTACTTCTGCAAGGCATCCTGGAAGCTGGAGAACATCGGGAACGCGGTGAAGACCGCCAGCATCACCGTCAGCAGTGGGACGATGGCGATCAAGGTGGGGAAGGTCAGGCTGCCTGCTGTGAGGCCCAGGCGGTCCTCGCGGAAGCGCAGGCGCAAGGTGCGCAGGGTGTCAAACCAGGGCCAGTTGCGAAGTGTCTGCAGCGCCTCGGCCAGGGCCTCGCGCCAGCCCGTTCGGAGTGCAGGAGTCGGAATCATGCCGGCTATCATGCCAGCCATGATCGGCATCCCCGGCAAGACACCTCCAGCGAACACCCCGGTTTCACCGGGCAGCGACCTGCAGGCCAGCCGAGCACTTGCCCTGGCCAGCACCCTGAGCCTGGTCGCCCTGGGTCTGGCCTGGGAGCTCTGGCTCGCCCCCACCGGTCGCGGCACCTGGGCCTTGAAGGTGCTGCCCCTGCTGCCCGCCCTGCCCGGCCTGTGGCGCTATCGGCTCTACACCTACCGTTGGCTCAGCCTGCTGGTGTGGTTGTACGTGGCGGAGGGCCTGGTGCGCGCTGGCAGCGAAGCCGGTACAGGGCGCCTGCTGGCCGCTGGCCAGGTGGCTCTTGGTCTGGCGCTGTTCTCGGCCTGCGTGCTGCAGGTGCGCAGGCGCCTGAAAGGCCGCCCCATACCGTGAGCGACGCCGCCTTTGCAGACACCCTCCGGGCCATCGTCGGCCCGGCCCAGGTGCTGGTGGGCGGTGACCTGGCCGCCTACGAAGCGGATTGGCGCAAGCGCTACCGGGGCCGGGCACTGGCCGTGGTGCGGCCAGGCCACACCGATGAAGTTGCCGCCGTGGTCCGTGCTTGTGCAGCCGCCGGTGTTTCGTTGGTGCCCCAAGGCGGCAACACCGGGCTGGTGGGCGGTGGCGTGCCAAACGCCAGCGGGCGGCAGATCCTGTTGAGCTTGGGTCGACTCAATCGGGTCCGCCATGTCGATGTGGACAACCTGACACTGACCGCCGAGGCCGGCTGTGTGTTGCAGGCGGTGCAGGACGCAGCCGAGTCGCACGGCCTGTTGTACCCGCTCAGCCTGGCGGCCGAAGGAAGTTGCACGATCGGCGGCAACCTCGCCACCAACGCCGGCGGCACGCAGGTGCTTCGCTACGGCAACGCCCGCGAACTCTGCCTGGGCCTGGAGGTGGTCACCGCTCGGGGCGATACCTGGCATGGCCTGACCGGCCTGCGCAAGGACAACACCGGCTACGACCTGCGCGACCTTTTCGTCGGCAGCGAGGGCACGCTGGGCGTCATCACTGCAGCGACGTTGAAATTGTTCCCCCGCCCGGCGGCCTCCGTCACCGCGATGGCCGCCTGCGAATCGGTCGAGGCTGCTGTGGGCCTGCTGAACCTGGCCCGTGACAGGCTCGGCCCTGGACTGACCGGCTTCGAGCTGATGGAGCGGTTCGCGTTGTCGCTCGTCGAGCGGCATTTCCCGCAGTTGCCGCGCCCCTTGCCGGGCGCGCCCTGGACGGTGCTGATGGAGCATGCAGGCACCCAGCCAGAAGCCATTGAACGCGATCGCCTGGCTTCCGCGTTGGAGGCCGCGCTCGAACAAGGCCTTGCCACGGACGCCGTGGTTGCGGAAAGCATCGCCCAATCACACGCGCTGTGGCATGTGAGGGAATCCATCCCATTGGCCCAGAGCGAAGAGGGGCTGAACATCAAGCACGACATCTCGCTGCCGGTATCGGCGATGGCGGGCTTCGTGCCGCGCATGGCGGCGCGCCTGCAGGCCGTGACACCGGGCGCCCGCGTGGTCTGCTTTGGCCACCTGGGCGACGGCAACCTGCACTACAACCTGCAGGCGCCGGAGGGTGTGCCCGCGGCGGCGTTCCTGACCGAGCACGAGGCCCGCATCAATGAACTGGTCTACGACGAGGTACAGCGCCTCGGAGGATCGATCTCAGCCGAGCATGGCATCGGCGAGTTGAAGCGCGACGAACTGGCCCGGCGTGGATCGCCCGTGGCACTTGAGCTGATGCGCGCCATCAAGAAAGCGCTGGATCCCGATGGGATCATGAACCCCGGCCGGTTGATCTGAGTCTGCGCCGTAAGGCTAGTGTGTGGGGC
>CAYJEC010000316.1:0-4613 GCA_964369025.1 uncultured Ideonella sp.
ATACACCCGGGTGCCTGAATCGCGCCGCGCCACCCGCAGCAGGCCGCGGTAGTGCATGCCGTCCAGCAACTGCGTGCTGGCGTTGGAGGAGCCGCCGAACCAGTTGCGTGTCTTACCGTGGGCAAAGTGCGCATCCACCTCGCGCGGGTGCACGGCGCCGCGCTCGCGCACGAAAGCCAGCACCTCGTGCGCCAACTTCCAGCGCGCGGCCGTCCACTCCGTGCGTGGCGAGCGCGGGTGCATCAGCGCCGCATGGCGGCGCGGCAGGAAGCCGTAGTTGACGAAGAAATCCTCCTCGATGGCGAGCTTCGGGTAGCGCCGCTCCAGATCGCCCGCGGTGTAGCCGGCCACCCGGTGGCGCAGGGTCAGGTCCTGCGCGCGCGCCGGTGCGCGGATGGGGTCGGCCTGCACGAAGCCCAGGCGCTCGATCGCACACGGCAGGGTGGTGGGCTTGAACAGGCTGCGCGCGATCGCGTAGCGGCGCAGGTCGGCGAGTGTGGGTGGGGTGGTGGCCATGGCGGAATGATGCCTTGAGGTGGGGCACCGGGCGCTGGCCTGAGCCGTGCGGCGAGAATGACGCCACCCCCAACCCGCTTGCAGCCACCCCGCCATGAAGCCTTTCGGTACACCGCTCTCCCCCTCCGCCCTGCGGGTGATGCTGCTGGGCTCCGGCGAGCTGGGCAAGGAGGTGCTGATCGCGCTGCAGCGCCTGGGCGTGGAGACCATCGCGGTCGACCGCTACGACAACGCCCCCGGCCAGCAGGTGGCGCACCACGCCCGAACCATCGCGATGAGCGACCCGGCGGCGCTGCGCGCGCTGATCGAGGCCGAGCGGCCCGATCTGGTGGTGCCCGAGATCGAGGCCATTGCCACCCCGGTGCTGGAGGCGCTGGAGGCCGAAGGCGTGGTGCGGGTGATCCCCACCGCGCGTGCAGCGCGCCTGACGATGGACCGCGAGGGCATCCGCCGCCTGGCCGCCGAGACGCTCGGCCTGCCGACCAGCCCCTACCGCTTCTGCGATTCGCTGGCCGAGTTGCAGGCGGCCATCGACGACCGCATCGGCTTTCCCTGTGTCGTCAAGCCGGTGATGAGCAGCTCGGGCAAGGGCCAGAGCAAGCTCGACGGCCCGGCCGACGTGCAGAAGGCCTGGGACCATGCGATGGCCGGTGGCCGCGTCAGCCACGGCCGGGTCATCGTCGAGGGCTTCATCGATTTCGACTACGAGATCACGCTGCTCACGGTGCGCGCAAAGGGGCACTCCGGCGCCGTCGAGACACACTTCTGCGAACCCATTGGCCATGTGCAAGTGAGTGGCGACTACGTCGAGAGCTGGCAGCCGCAGCCGATGTCGCCGGCGGCATGGCGGCGGGCGCGCGAGATTGCCGCAGCCGTTACCGGCAACCTCGGCGGCCAGGGCCTGTTCGGCGTGGAGCTCTTCGTCAAGGGCGACGAGGTCTGGTTCAGCGAGGTCAGCCCGCGCCCGCACGACACGGGCATGGTGACCATGGCCACCCAGTGGCAGAACGAGTTCGAGCTGCACGCCCGCGCCATCCTCGGCCTGCCGGTGGACACCTCGCTGAAGAGCCCGGGCGCCAGCGCGGTGATCTACGGCGGGGTCGACGCCACCGGCATCGTCTTCGACGGCGTGGCCGAGGCCCTGGCGGTGCCGAACTCCGATCTGCGCCTGTTCGGCAAGCCCGAGAGCTTCGTCAAGCGCCGCATGGGCGTGGCCCTGGTGCACGATGCGGACGTGGACGTGGCACGCACGCAGGCCAAGCGGGCCGCCGCGCTGGTGAAGCCGCGCCGTGCGGGCGAACCCGCCGCTTGATCTGGGGACAGACGAGATCGCGTTTGCTGGGCTACCGTCGAGACGGGCAGCACGCCGCTGCCGCGATGGAGGGTTCATGAAACAACGCATTCCCGTCTGGGGCCTGCTGGCCCTTGCGGCCGCCCCGCTGGCCGCGCAAACCACCCAGGTGGTCAAACCACCGGTGTCGCAGGCCTGGCTGGATGTCGCCACCTACAGCGGGTTCGGCATGCCGATGGGCGCCGGGGCCAACCCGATGGCCGCGCTGGGCGGCCTGTTCGGTGGCGGCGGTGGGCAGAAGAACAGCTTCGGCAACACCCAGGCGGGCGGCACGGGCCGCTGGCTGGACGTCACCCTTTACACCCGCCAGAACCCCAACCTCAACGAGGCGGTGCAGGCCGTACCGGAGGGCTTCATGGCGCCGGCACTGAAGCTTCAGGCGCCGAAGGCGGTGAGCGGCAAGGCGCCGCCGCCGGAGCCGGGCGACGAGCGGGTCGAGGAACATGAGTACGAGCGCCCCAAGGGCCGGCTGCTGATGTACTGGGGCTGCGGCACCGCCATCCGCCCCGGCCAGCCCAAGGTGCTGGACATGGCCAAGCTCTCGCCCACCGAGATGGCGCAGTTCTTCGTCAGCCGGCGTGCCACCCAGCGCGGCACCCACAGCACACCCGGCCGCCCGGTCTGGCCGCAACCGGACGACGCCCGCATGCTGCCGGCCAAGGCCTCGCTGGTCGGCGAGCACGCGTTCACCGGCAGCGGCGTGCCCGACGGCTTCCGTTTCCGCATCCCGGCAGCGCAGGATCTGATGCCGGCCATCCAGTTGCAGCAGCAGGATCGTGGCGGTGCCACCGAGTTGCGCTGGCCCGCGCTGCCGACGGCGCGCGCCTACTTCATCGCCGGCATGGGCTCGGCCGGCCGGGGCACGCAGGACATGGTGTTCTGGACCTCCAGCGAGCTGCCCGACACCGGCTCCGGCCTGATGGATTACCAGACCAACCCGGCGGTCGACAAGTGGCTGAAGGAGAAGGTGCTGCTGTCGCCCGACACCACCCAATGCACGGTGCCGCCCGGTGTGTTCGCCGGCGAGGGCGCGATGCTGCGGATGATCGCCTACGGCTCGGAGCTGAACCTGGTCCACCCGCCGCGCCCCGCCGACCCGAAGGTGCCCTGGGAGCAGCAGTGGGCGGTCAAGCTGCGGGTCAAGTCGATGACCACCGCGATGCTCGGCATGGGCGACATGCCCGGCATGCAAGGCGCCGGCGGCATGGCCGATGAACCCGCCCCGGTGGCCTCGGAGCCGGCCAAGGAAAAGAGGCCGAAGCCCCTGGATCTGCTCAAGGGCATCCTGGGGCGCTGATCGCAGGCGCGTTGCGGGCCGTGAATTCCCGGTGTCGGCCGTGTTGAAATCGCCTCCCATCACCAGCCGTGGGAGGCGAGCACCGTGCAGGCGCAGGCATTCATCCGCAAGTGGGGCCCCGGAGGGCCTGCCCACGACCTGAACGAGCGCGCCGGCGCGCAGGCCCACTTCATCGACCTGTGCCGGGTGCTCGGCGTGGCGGAACCGGCGGAGCCGGAGCGCTACTGCTTCGAGCGCGGGGTGACCAAGACCGGCAGCGGCGCCGGCCGCACCGATGGCTTTGCGGATGTCTGGCTCAAGGGCCACTTCGCCTGGGAGTACAAGGCGCCCGGCAAGAGCCTGGAGGGTGCGCTCAAGCAGCTCATGATGTACGCGCTGCCGCTGGAGAGCCCGCCCTTGCTGGTGGTGAGCGACCGGCTGCGCATCGAGATCCACACCCATTTCACCGGCACGCCCAGCGAGCGCCACGCCTTTGCGCTGGAGGAGATCACCCGTCCCGAGGTGCAGCAACGCCTGCGGGCGCTGTGGGAGAACCCCGAGTCCTTCAAACCCCGGCGCAGCAACCGAGACATCACCGAGGAGGCTGCCAAGACCTTTGCCGGCACGGCCGACAGGTTGAGGGCGGCAGGTGTGTCGGCGGCCGAGGTCAGCCACTTTCTCACCCAGTGCCTGTTCTGCTTCTTTGCCGAAGATGTGGGCTTGTTGCCCTCGCGGCTTTTCGAGCGGCTGGTCGGCGTGGCGATCCAGCCCGGGCAGATGCGTGTGCAACTGGGCAAGCTGTTCGAGTCCATGCGAGACGGCGGGCTGTTCGGGGTGGATGCCGTGCCCTGGTTCAACGGTGGCCTGTTCAAGACCATCGCCGTGCCGGAGCTCACCGTGGCCGACGTGGCGGCGCTCAAGGCCGCGAGCGCGCTGAACTGGAGCGCCATCGACCCCAGCATATTCGGCACCCTGTTCGAGCGCGGGCTGGACCCGAACAAGCGCAGCCAGCTTGGCGCGCATTACACCGACCCGGCGACCATCCTCCGCCTGGTGGAGCCTGTGGTGCAACGCCCGCTGCTGGCCGAATGGCAGGAGCACAAGGCCAGCGTCGAGAAGGCGCTGGCCAAGAGCAAGAAGCACGGCGACAAGGCCTACCGCGACGCACAGGCCGCCTTCGTCAGCTTCCTGGAGCGCCTGCGTGGCTACCGGGTGCTGGACCCGGCCTGCGGCAGCGGCAACTTCCTGTACCTGGCGCTCAAGTGTCTGAAGGACATCGAGCACCAGGTCAACCTCGAAGCCGAGGCCCTGGGCCTGGAGCGGCAGCACGACGTGACAGGCCCGCACAACGTGCTGGGCATCGAGCTCAACGAATTCGCTGCCGAGCTGGCGCGGGTGACGGTGTGGATCGGCGAGCTGCAGTGGCGCATCCAGCGCGGCTACGGCTTCAAGCTGAACCCGGTGCTGGAG
>CAYJEC010000317.1:0-4601 GCA_964369025.1 uncultured Ideonella sp.
TGTACGAAGCGAGTGGCCGGCCACCACGACCTCGCCCTGGTCGGCTGCGAACAGCCCGGTGAGCACCTGGAACAGGGTGGACTTGCCCGCACCGTTGGGGCCCAGCAGCACGACGAACTGGCCGGCGTCGATCGCCAGATCCACACCGGCGAGCGCGGCACGCGCGCCGTAGGATTTGGTCAGCGAACGGATCTCGAGCATCGGGCTTTCGGGCAGAGTCACAACTCGATGACCATGCCATCGAAGGCCGCTTCGAAGCCATCGGTGCTTGCCCGCTGGGTCGCGGTGCCTGCACCCTTGCCCACCCCCTTGCCCAGAAGCACCTTGCGCTGAGCCCGCCAGGTGGCGCCCGGTGCTTCGTCGGGCCAGCGGGTGTGGTCGTCCACCAGAACGCAGTCGGCGTCGCGCATCCAGTCGACCTCGCCGGCACCCAGCCACTGCGCGCCCGGGGCGCAGAACAGGCGCTGGCCGGTGGCCAGCTCGCGCACGCCCAGGGCGATCGAGTGGCCGGTGGTCCAGGCTGCTTCCTGGCGTGGCACACCGGGCAGGCTGAGGCCTTCGGTGGCCAGTGCGGTGAATTCCAGGCCGGGCAGGCCGTCGACCCGGAAGCTGGCCGAAAGCGTTTCCCCGGCCACCGGGATCACGTGCCAATGCACCCCGCAATACTGCTGCAGGACCTGCAGCACCGGCATGCCCTGGCTGAGGGTCTCGAACACCGCCGGCGTGGCGTACAGATCGATCGGCGAGCCTTCGCGCATGTTCAGCAGCCCGCCGACGTGGTCGATGTGCGAATCTGTCAGCACCACGCTGCGCACCTCGCCGTCGCCCAGACCGGCATGCGGCTGCAGCAGGTGGACGGGCAGGTTGGGGACGACATTCAGCAGCGCCCAGCGATCACCTTGGTCGGACAGCGCGGAGCCGCCGCCATGCAACACGACGACCTTCATGCGCCGCAGTCCGCAGCGGTGGGGGATGCGGCAAGATCGGGCATATGCAGACGCTGTCTCCTTGGACTCTTTGGTGGCGTGCCGGCACTTTGTGGCCGGTGACGCGTCATCCCACGGTGCAAGACACATGCCGGAGGCCAATGGCAAGCGAAGCGGCCCTTCATGGCGTTCCCTGTGCAGGGCAGGCCCTTGCCGAGCGCGGGCTTTCACCGGGTCACTGTGCCACCTGGCAGGCGAACCGTTCGAATTTGACACAGTGCATCCTGGGCGGGCTGTTCGCCGTGTGGGCCGCGACCGCAGCGATCGCAGCCCAGGCGGCGTGCCCGGGCCCGGCGGTGGCCCTGCAGCCCATGGGCGGCGGTGTCTGGTGGGCAGCCGGCGCGGACGGGGATGCCGATACGGCCAACCGGGGTGTGGTGTCCAACCGGCTGGTGGTGCGCGACGGGGCACGGGTCTGGCTGCTCGGCAGCGGGCCCAGCCCGGCGGCCGGCGCGGCCCTGGCCTGCGCCTTGCGGGAGCGGCTGCAGTGGCGGGTGACCGATGTCGTGAACCCCTGGGCACGGCCTGAACTGGTGCTGGGCAACCTGGCCTTCCCTGCGGCCCGGTTGTGGGCTCATGCCGAGGTGGCCTCGGCGATGCGCGACTCCTGCGCGCGCTGCGAGGCCCGCCTGCGCCTGCGCCTGGGCGCGGCTGCGGCCGACCTGGGCGATGCATCGATCCGTGTGCCCGCGCGGCTGTTGCAAGGCGATGCCGGCCATCTGGGGCCGTTCGACTGGTGGCGACTGTCACGGGCGCCTGGCAGCCCGGTTGTGGTCTTCCGCATCCGCGGCCGGGACCTCTGGACGGCTCACGGCCTGCTGTGGGGCGATGGCCCACCGGATCTTCGGGATGCTGACTTGAGCACCCTGCGGTCGGCCACGGCGCAATTGGAGGCACTGGCCGGGGGCGGCGAGGCGCGCTGGCTGCCGGAGCAGGGCGGCTGGCTGGGCCGCAGCGGGCCACGCGACCATGGCGCCTACCTGCAGGCCCTCACCGAGGCCGTGCGCCGCCGGCAGGCCACTGGCGCGTCAGAAACGGACGCCGCCCCCGCATTGCCGGGATTGGCCGAGGCCATGGGCCGAGGGGCGCGCCCGGCCCTGAATTGGCAGCGCGCCTGGCGGCAATTGGAGGACGAGAGCTTCGGCCCGTCCACACCGGCCTCAGCCCCTTAGGGTCAGCGCACCTGCCAGCGCAGCTTGCGATAGATGGTGTTGCGGCTGATGCCCAGGCGCTTGGAGGCCACCGAGATGTTGCCGCCGGCCTCGTCCACCGCGCGGCGGATCGCGTCGAACTCCATGTCCTGCAGGGCGCGCAGCGGTTCTGGGGCCGCAGGGGCGGGAACCGCTGCAGGCGCAGCGGGGGGTGCCGCCGTGGCGGGCGTCGTGGCGGCTGCGGCCACTGCCGGCGGCGCGCATTGCAATGCATCCTCGATGAAGTCGTCAGACAGGTGGGCACGGGTGATGGCCGAATCGCCCACGGCCATGACCACCGCAGTGCGAAGCACATTGAAAAGCTGCCGCACGTTGCCCGGCCAAGGGTAGCCCTGGAACAGCCGGACCACCTCCGGCGACAGCACCATGCGGCGCTGCGGGCACTGCCGTTCGACGATGCGTTCCACCAGGGCCAGCAGGTCGGCGCGCTCGCGCAGGGGCGGCAGGCGCACGGCCAGTCCGTTCAGGCGGTAGTACAGATCCTCACGGAACTGCTGGGCAGCGATCATCTCGCGCAGGTTGCGGTGGGTGGCGCAGATGATGGCCACGTCGACCGTGACCGACTTGCTGCTGCCCAGCGGTGTGACCTGCCGCTCCTGCAGTACCCGCAGCAGGTGGGCCTGCAGCGGCAGCGGCATGTCGCCGATCTCGTCAAGGAACAGTGTGCCGCCGCTGGCCTGCACGATCTTGCCGACCGAGCCCTTGCGGCGTGCGCCGGTGAACGCGCCCTCCTCGTAGCCGAACAGTTCGGCCTCGATCAGGGTGTCGGGTATGGAGGCGCAGTTCACCGCCACGAAGGGCTGGCGGGCGCGGACTGAATCGTGATGGATCGCGCGGGCCAGAAGCTCCTTCCCGGTGCCCGTCTCACCGAGGATCAGCACCGGGATGTCGCGGTTCAGCACCCGCCGGACCTTGCCGACAACAGCCTCGACCTGCGGATCGCCGGTCAGCAGGTGCTTCAGGCCGGCCGGCTCCGCGCGCGCCGCGGCCCCGGCATAGGCCGTGGCAGGCTGCGGCCGGACCGTGGCGTCGACAGTGCGTCGTCCGGACTCCAGAACCTCGGTGCTGGCGGCCTCGGACAGGCTGGACCAGACCGGCCAGTTGAAGCGGGCATGCACATGGATCTGGCGGCCGTCGTTCAGGTGCACAGGCATCGGCACTGCCAGTGGCGAACGGAATCGATCGACCAGGGCGCTGATCGAGGTGCCGAACAGAGAGGCCAGCGAGTGCATGCGCAGCGCAGCGCCGGAGACCCCGAGTTGCTCCAGTGCGCCGCGGTTCGCGCCGACGATGCGGCCGTCCTGCGCCACCGCGAGGATGCCTTCCATCAACGTGCCGATGAACTCGACCCGGGCATGGAAGTGCAACCGCATGACGTTGCGGTAGTCGTCCGTCAGCCAGTGGTTCTCGATCATGCGGGCCGACATCTTCACCAGCGCCATCGTGTGCTGGTGGTAGCTGCGCTGCTCGCCGGAGACGTCGAGCACACCCAGGATGTTGCCGCGCGGGTCGAGGATGGGCGCCGCCGAGCACGTGAGGAAGTGGTTGGCGTGCATGAAGTGCTCGTCGGCATGCACGAGCGTCGGCACCTCGTCGATCAGCGCCGTGCCGACCGCGTTGGTGCCCTTGTTGGATTCGGACCAGTTGGCCCCCGGTGCCAGCGCCACCTTGGCGGCGCGGCCGAGGAAGTCGTCATCGCCGATGGAGTGCAGGATGGTCCCGGTGGCGTCGGTCAGCACCACCATGCTTTCGGTGTTCACGATCTGCTCGAAGAGCATCTCCATCACCGGCGCGGCGTGGGAATGGAGGCGCAGATTCCGTTCGCGTGCGACCGTCAGGTCGCTGCGGCCGATCACCGAATGGTCGGGCCGCTCGATGCGCGACAGCCCGAGTACCTGGCAACGCTCGTGCGATTGCTCGATGGCCGTGGCGTGTGCAGGGTAGGCTTCGGCCAGCCGGCTGACGGCCAGGCTGCTGCCAGTGTCCTGCGGTCGACGCGAGCGGTTGCCCGCTTGGGGTGTGTAGGGACCGGACATCGGTGCTTGTCTCCGTGTCACCGCCGGGTGGCGGTGTTGTCTCTCATTGCTCTGAAATCGAACAACTCCGATTTCAGGACTTGCCTCAGGGGCCTGCCGGTCGAGGTTTGCCGGCTCGTTTCGCAGCAACTACTGGGGGTTCTCCCGGGTGTGAACGGCCTGCCAGGGCTCGTCCAGGCCTGTTCTACCCCTGTTGGCATGCCGTGGCACACCGCTTGCAGATTTGATGCCCAAGTGTGCCGCGTTCAGCTTACCCCCGCAATTCAAACTGTTGGAGACAACCCGATGCCTTCCTTGTTCAACCCGCGAACCGCCCTGGCCAGCATTCTGGCGCTGGCCTGCTGCTCCGTCCTGGCACACGGCGACGT
>CAYJEC010000318.1:0-4597 GCA_964369025.1 uncultured Ideonella sp.
CTGCCCGTAGCTCAACTGGATAGAGCACCAGCCTTCTAAGCTGGGGGTCGGGGGTTCGAGTCCCTCCGGGCAGGCCATGAAATCTCGGGTAGTCATTTAACGATGTATACGGTTTATACTGTTTATACCGTTTGATGGAGATTCACATGGCAACTCGAAAGACCGCACCGAAACAAGCGCCCCTGCCCGCACAAGTCCCTGCGGCTGCGGCAACGCCCGCTGCTCAGCCTGCGGCACTGGTGAAATCAGCCACTGTGGCCAGGGTCAAGAAAGCCGCGCCGGAGAGTGAAATCGCTGTCGGCAAGCCCAAGTTGGTGCGTGACAGCTTCACGATCCCGAAGACTGAATATGCGGTCTTGGGCGAACTCAAGCAACGCGCTACCCGGCTGGGCCAGCCGACAAAGAAGTCCGAACTCATCCGCGCAGGCATCGGCGCCTTGAATCGCATGTCCGACAAGGCGTTCAAGGCGGCGCTGGTGTCCGTGCCCAGCCTCAAGACCGGTCGCCCGAAGGGCAAGAAGGTCGCAACTGCCGCGTAATCGGCGCGGCATCGGTCATCCAGCCAGCCCGCAACGTTTGCGGGCTGGCTGACAGCCTGCAGACGCCTCGGCACCCGAACTGCTGATCAATAGACCTCGGGTACAACAATCTCCTGCGGCACAGGTTGCCGCGAGTAGTCATCGCGTCGCTCACGCGGCGGCAGACTGATGGTCGGGTGTTCGACCTCCTCGTAAGGCATTTGCCCCAGCAGGTGGTGGATGCAGTTCAAGCGCGCCTTCTTTTTGTCGTCTGCCTTGACAATCCACCAGGGCGCCTCGGGGATATGGGTGCGCTCAAGCATCACCTCCTTGGCCACCGTGTACTCCTCCCATCGCCGACGCGATTCCAGATCCATCGGGCTGAGTTTCCATTGCTTGAGGGGATCATGGATCCGCCCCAAGAAGCGGATGCGCTGTTCGTCGTCGGATATGGAGAACCAGTACTTGATCACCTGGATGCCGGACCGCACCAGCATGCGTTCGAACTCTGGACACGATCGGAAGAACTCTTCGTATTGATCGTCGTTGCAGAACCCCATGACCCGTTCGACGCCGGCGCGGTTGTACCAACTCCGATCGAACAGCACGATCTCGCCGCCGGCCGGCAGATGTGTCGCGTAGCGCTGGAAGTACCACTGGGTGCGTTCACGGTCATTCGGCGCAGGCAGAGCCGCCACGCGGCACACCCGGGGGTTCAACCGCTGCGTGATTCGCTTGATCACCCCACCCTTGCCCGCAGCGTCGCGTCCTTCGAACAGAATGACCACCTTGTGGCGTGTGGCGACCACCCAGTCCTGCAACTTCACCAGTTCACCTTGCAGGCGGAACAGTTCGCGGAAGTAGGTGCGCCGGTCCTCCTTGTCTGCGAAGTCTGACCCACCCCCCTCCTGAGCCGCGATCTGGTCGACATGTCGGTCTTCGAGCTCAAGCTCGAGCTCTTCGTCGAAGTCGTCTCGAAGGTCCCGGTGAATGCGCCGGATGAGTTCTTCGTCAGAGGGGTTCATGGTGGATCCTCGTGGCAGGCAGATATCTCGCCAGAGGCAGCCTAGACGAGGCACATGGCGGCCGTGTGACGGTCAGTCCCCGAACCATCCACGCATGGGCCGTCCGGAAACGGCGGACGACACCCGGAGGTCACGTCCACCTCGCACACTGCGGCAGGCCCTCACCCCCAAGGAGACTTTGATGCGACACCTGATTTCTGGCTTGTCCGCAGCGCTGCTGCTGGCCGTGGCTGGTTTCGGCGCGGTACCTGCGCTCGGCGCACCGCCGGCCACCGCCAAGCTTCAACCGGTCAGCAGCTACCAGATCGGCATCCGACCACAGTACCTGGTCGACCAAATGCAGGATGGCCCTCTGAAGAGACAGCTCAAGTCCTGCGAAAACATCCCCACCAGCAAGAGCCAGTTCTCGATTGGCCACCGCGGCGCAGCGATGCAGTTCCCGGAACACACCAGGGAGTCCTATGTGGCCGCCGCACGCATGGGCGCCGGCGTGCTGGAGTGCGACGTCACCTTCACCAAGGATCGGGAACTGGTTTGTCGCCACTCGCAATGCGACTTGCACACGACGACCAACATCCTGGCCATTCCTGAACTCGCGGCGAAATGCTCAGTGCCGTTCACGCCGTATGACCCGGTGACCGGCGCTCCGGCCAATGCGAAGTGCTGTACCAGCGACCTGACGATCAATGAGTTCAAGCGACTCACTGGCAAGATGGATGGCGCGAACCCCAAGGCCACAACGGTTGCTGACTACCTGAAGGGCACGCCGGACTGGCGCACCGACGCCTACGCTGCCACCGGCACGTTGCTCACCCACAAGGAGAGCATTGACCTGTTCAAGCAACTCAAGGTCGACATGACCCCTGAGCTGAAGGAAGCCAGCGTCGCCATGCCGTATGAAGGCGACTACACGCAGGAGAAGTACGCCCAGCAGATGATCGACGACTACAAGGCCGCCGGCGTCTCACCCAAGCGCGTCTGGGCCCAGTCGTTCAACCTGAACGACAACCTGTACTGGATCGCCAACGAACCGGCCTTCGGCGAGCAATCAGTGGCGCTGATTCCGGTCGATCTGCCAAGCCAGATTCCGGCCGCTACCGCCAAGTTGCCGCAGATGGCCGCCCAAGGAGTGAAGGTGGTGGCACCGCCGATGTGGGCCCTGCTGGCCCTGGACAGCAAGAACCGGATGGTGCCGTCGAACTATGCCCGTGTGGCCCGTGAGAACGGCTTCAAGATCATCAGTTGGACGCTCGAGCGCTCAGGCACGCTGACGGATGGCGGGGGCTACTATTTCCAGAGCGTGACGCCGGCCGTCAGGGGCCCGGGCGACTACTTCACAGCGCTGGATGTGCTGGCGAATGACGTCGGCATCATCGGCATGTTCTCAGACTGGCCCGCGACCGTCACCTACTACGCCAACTGCACCGGCCGCTGAGCGATCCCGCCCGAAGTGCGTCGCCTCGTGCATCGGCCCGCCTTTGCGGGCCATGCGGGGCGGGCGCACCGGGTCAGTTCAACTCGCCCCAACCGGTCGCAACCCGACGAAAGTACCCCTGTGCATCGAGGGCCGCCACAGGGACGTCCTGTGCGGTTCCCTTCAGCAACTCGCCGCCCGTCCTGACAATGGATTCTCCGGTGGCCTTGTGCGGTGACACCTGAGGGCGCTCAGCATGACCGGTGTAGACCCGGAAGCTGTAGACAGTCACAACGTTCGAATCGTCCATGGGGCTTCTCCACCAGGGGCAGGCGACAACTGGATCATATCTATCCAGCGTGCCCGAGCTCCAGGCAGTGACGTGCCAGCTCAGCAAACCCGCAGGGGCCCGGCGATCACCCAGCCGGATCCATCACAGCGCCATGCTGACTCGGCGCATGAGAACCCGCAGTTCCAGCAGCGCCTGATCCAGGCTTTCTGGGTGGATTGCCGGGTCCTTGGCACGGTCATCCCATGTGCGCAAGCGGAGCGCGTCACGCGTGTGCGGCTGCTGCAAGAAGGCAGCGGCCTCGTTGGCATCCATAGGGCCACCTTGCAGGGCCAGGCTTCGGATCGAATCGGCCGACAGCCCGGCACAGTACGCAGTTTGCGTGCCCACGAGGTAGCGTTTGGCCTGGACATGCAGCCGGACTGGCTCGGCCACGCCAGGCCCGAAAACCTCGCCCAGCAGTTGCGCCGCCAGGTGCTCGTGGCCGTCGTCGATGCCGCGCGTCGTCGGTGAGCCGTCCAGGTCTGTCATCAAATGGCCCAAGTCGTGCAGCCATGCTGCCAGTTCCAGGGACATCGGGGCACCGGCCTGGCGCGCCAGCTTCGCGCATTGCCAGCCGTGCTGAAGCTGGGTGATGCCCTCGCCCTGGTAGGCCAGGTGTCCTCGTGCGGCATACAACCTGGCAATGGCTTCAGCATCCATGCTTGCGAGTGTGTGGCGGTTCCGTGTCGATGGTGTGACCGCCCCACTTCGTCGATTGTCACGGCTTGTTCACGGTTTGGCGATAACTTCCAGACCATGGACGCAGCCCCAGAGTTGGCCGTGCGCGTGACACGCGCCTGCAAGACCTTCAATGGCACCCGCCGCGCTTTGCAGGGCGTTTCGATGTCAGTTGAACAGGGCGAGCGCGTGGCCCTGCTCGGTGCCTCGGGTTCCGGCAAATCCACCCTGCTTCGCACCCTGTGTGGCCTGGAGACCCTGGATCCGGATGGCGGTCGCATCGAGGTGTTCGGGCGCGAGTTGCAATGCGGCGGGCGCCTCGCGACCGGCATCCGCGCGCAGCGTCGCGAGGTCGGCATCATCTTCCAGCAGTTCAACCTGGTCGGTCGACTGCCGGTCCTGACCAATGTCCTGACAGGACTGGGCGCCGAGTTGCCCTTGTGGCGCGCGATGCTCAATCGCTTTTCGACCACTGAGCAGGCGCGAGCCTTGGACGCGTTGAACGCGATGGGTTTGAGCGAGCAAGCCTTTCAGCGCGCCAGCACCCTGTCTGGCGGCCAGCAGCAGCGCGCCGCCATCGCGCGCACCCTGGTGCAGGGCGCCAGATTGCTCCTGGCAGACGAACCTGTGG
>CAYJEC010000319.1:0-4561 GCA_964369025.1 uncultured Ideonella sp.
CCGACGGCCAGGGCGAACTGGCCATCCAGCGCGGCATCGAGGTCGGCCATGTCTTCTACCTCGGCACCAAGTATTCCAAGGCGATGAGCGCCACCTACCTGGACGAGACCGGCAAACCGCAGCTGATGGAAATGGGCTGCTACGGCATCGGTGTCACACGGATCCTTGGCGCTGCCATCGAGCAGAACCACGATGCCCGGGGCATCATTTGGCCGGCGGCCATCGCCCCGTTCGCGGCGGTCATCTGCCCGATTGGCTACGACCGCTCGGCCGAAGTGCAAACGGCCGCCGACCAGTTGCACGACGAGCTTGCCGCTGCCGGCGTCGACGTGCTGCTCGACAACCGTGGCGAGCGCCCCGGCGCGATGTTCGCCGACTGGGAGTTGATCGGTGTCCCGGTGCGGGTGGTGATCTCCGACCGCGGCCTCAAGGAGGGCCTGGTCGAGTTGCAGGGCCGGCGCGATGCCGAGGCCAGCAAGCTGGCACTGGCCGAAGTCGTCAACGCGGTGAAAGCCCGCCTGGCTGCCTGAGCCCCATGCCCAACGCCCGCCGCCGTGTCTGCCTGCAGTGGGCAGGCGCAGCGTGCCTGGGGCCGGCGGCATCGATGGTGGCACAAGCCGGCACCCAGGCCGAAGAGCCCCTGGCCGACGCCGTGCGCACGGCGCTCTCGGCCTCCATCGCCAACAGCGCACCGCCGCGGCCGAACTTCAGCCGCATCGAGGAGCGCCTGGCCTACCTTCGCTGGCTTGGCGCGATGAGCGACAAGCTGAAGACCCGCAAGGCCGAGCGGCAGACCCGCATCGAATTCCTGGAGACGCTCTGGTACGAAAGCAAGCGTGCCAGCTTGCAACCCGAACTGGTGCTGGGCCTGGTGCAGGTGGAAAGCGGCTTCCGCAAGTACGCCATCAGCAGCGCCGGCGCGCGCGGCTACATGCAGGTGATGCCTTTCTGGGCCCGCCTGATCGGTGATGGCAGCGTGGCGCGCCTGTTCCACATGCAGACCAACCTGCGTTTCGGCTGCGTGATCCTGCGCCACTACCTGGAGCGCGAGCAGGGCGATCTGTTCATGGCGCTCGGCCGCTACAACGGCAGCCGGGGTCGCTCTGAGTACCCTGATGCGGTGCTGGGCGCACGCCGGCAGTGGATGACCGTCTGATCAGAGCCCGAGCCAGGGCTTGGGGTGCGCGACACCGAGACCCAGCAGGTCGATGACCCGCTCGGTGGTGTCGTCGATCAACTCGGCAATGGTTTGCGGCCGGTGGTAGAACGCCGGCAAGGGCGGGAACACGATGGCGCCCATCTCTGTCACCGCGGTCATGTTGCGCAGGTGGGCCAGGTTGAAGGGCGTTTCGCGCACCATCAGCACCAGGCGGCGCCGCTCCTTCAGCGTGACGTCCGCCGCCCGTGTGAGCAGGTTGTCACCGAAGCCGTGGGCGATCGCCGCCAGAGATTTCATCGAACACGGTGCCACCACCATCGCCGCGGTGGCGTGGCTCCCGCTGGCGATGCAGGCTCCGATGTCACCTGGCGCATGGGCCTCGTCGGCCAGCGCTTCCAGCGCGGGCCGGTCCAACGACAGTTCATGGTGGACGTTCAGCACGCCCGCCGGCGTGGCCACCAGGTGCGTGTACACCTGCAGTTCCCGCAGGCGCTCCAGCAACCGCACGCCATAGGCGGCCCCGGATGCGCCGGTGATGCCGACGACGACGCGTGGAGCGGCCTGGGCCAGCACCCGGGCGCCGATCAGGCGGACAGCAGCGGTTGCAGTTCGCCGGCCTGGTACATCTCCATCATGATGTCCGAGCCACCGATGAACTCGCCCTTCACGTAGAGCTGCGGGATGGTCGGCCAGTTGGCGTAGTCTTTGATGCCCTGGCGGATGCCTTCGTCTTCCAGCACGTTCACGGTGGTCAGGTCGGACACACCGCAGGCCTTGAGCACCTGGATGGCGCGGCCGGAAAAACCGCACATCGGGAACTGTGCAGTCCCCTTCATGAACAGGACGACCTTGTGGCCTTTGACGATGCTGTCGATGCGTTGCTGAACGTCGCTCATGGAGATTCCAGGTGGTTGCAGTCGGCCTTGTCGGCCCCATGCGCCTTTATAAAGCAAAGCCGCCGCGCAGGTGGCGCGGCGGTGTCAAAGGCCGAATAGCCCTCAGAACGCGTAGGACAGATTCACCTGAAGCATCGGGGAGATTTGCATTGCCCGGATCATGTCGTCCAGCCTCTCGGTGCCAGACATGACACGCCCGAAGCGCACGGCCTGTGCCGGTCGCTGCGCGGCGACACCCAGATCCGCCGAGACGCCCAGGCCGGCCCGCGCCCACCAGGCGCTGTAGCCCAGCCCCAGGTAAGGCATGGCGGTGGCCGCCTCGGAATCGGTCATCCCGGACGAGAAGGTGCCGCGCCAGACCATGTCGCCATTGCCGATACCTGCTGGCGCGGCAAGCGCCAGCGCCCCTGGGCCAAGCAGAAGTGCGCTGGTGGCGCGCAACCCACCGCCGTCGCCCAAGCGGCCCCAGTTGAAATAGCGGTCGGTGGCCAGCAGCGCCGCGGCGTGCGAGGTCGGGGCCAGCCCGTTCCAGAGTGACAGTCCTGGCGCGGAAATCGCCAAGCGAGTCTGCCAGGGCGACCAATCTTCTGCCTCGGTGTTGACTTTCAGTCCGTCGCCGACTGGGGCGGCCGCGAGCGGGCCCGCCAGGGCCAGCAGCAGGGGGATCGCAATGAGGTGACGCATGACAGAGACCTCCCGCAAAGGCTGGCGAGCCAGCCAGGGCCGGCAAGTTGCCGGTTGTTGGAAATGATGCTACTCCGTGGTCGGCAAAAGAGAGCGTGAATTGAGCCCGGTCTACCACGCTGTTTCGGCCGATTACAACGCCGCTCCTAGGGGGGAGCCCAGCGGGCGCAGGTGCAGCGCAGTTGGCCAGCCAAGTCGCGGCGGGTCTGGGGAGCGGTGAACCCCGCGTGACGGAGCAGGGCGGTCACGGCGTCCGCCTGGTCCCAGCCATGTTCGAGCAGCAGCCAGCCGCCGGGCACGAGGTGGTTGGGGGCGCCGGCGACGATGGCACGCAATGCATCCAGGCCATCCCCGCCGGGCGTCAGGGCCATCTGGGGCTCGTGGCGGAGTGCCACCAGATGCGGGTCGGTGCCGGCAATGTAGGGCGGGTTGCTGGCCACGAGTTCGAAGCGCCGCCCGGCCAGCGGCTGCCACCAGGATCCTTCGCACCACTCAACCGCCAGGTCCAGCCGTACACCGTTGGCGGCAGCCACCGCCAGCGCCGCCGGGCTGAGATCGACACCAGTCACCCGCGCGGTGGGTCGCCGGTGCTTCAGGGCCAGTGCAATCGCCCCGCTGCCGGTGCCCAGGTCGACAACGGAGGCGGTGGTGCCTTCCGGCAACAGTTCCAGTGCCCAGTCGACCAGTGTCTCGGTATCGGGGCGCGGATCCAGCACCGCCGAGCCAACCCGCAACGGCAGGCCGTGGAATTCGCGTTCGCCGGTGATGTAGGCCAGCGGTTCGCCACCTGCACGACGGGCACACAGGGCGTCGAACAATTCGGCCTGCCCGGCGCTCAGTTCGTCGGTGTCGTGGGCGATCAGCCAGGCCCGAGACTGCTGCAGCACCAAGCTGAGCAGAAGTTGCCCATCCAGCCGTTCCAGCCCGGCGGCATGCGCTTGGGCCAATGCCGCTGCCACGGTGCGGGCCACGTTCAGCCCCCGGCCTCGAGCGCTGCCAATTGCTGCTGGGCGCGTTCGGCCTGCAATGCCTGGATCACGTCACCCAGGTCGCCGTCCATGATGGCTCCCAGCTTGTACAGGGTGAGATTGATGCGGTGGTCGGTCAGCCGGCCCTGAGGGAAGTTGTAGGTGCGGATGCGGTCCGACCGGTCGCCCGATCCGACCAACGCCTTGCGCGTGGCGGCCTCTTTGGCTTGGCGCTCGGTGCGCTCGCGGTCCTGCAGGCGGGCCTGCAGCACAGCCAGCGCCTTGGCCTTGTTGCGGTGCTGCGAGCGGTCGTCCTGGCACTCTGCGACCAGGCCGGTGGGGAGGTGGGTGACGCGGATCGCGCTGTCCGTCTTGTTGATGTGCTGGCCACCCGCGCCGCTGGCGCGGAAGGTGTCGATGCGCAGGTCGGCCGGGTTCAGCGTGACTTCGGCGGCTTCGTCGGGCTCGGGCATCACCGCGACTGTGCAGGCGCTGGTGTGGATGCGGCCCTGCGCCTCCGTTTCGGGCACACGCTGCACACGGTGGCCGCCGGACTCGAACTTCATCCGCGCATAGACGTCATCACCTTCGAAGCGCAGCACCAGCTCCTTGTACCCACCCAGGTCGGACAAGCTCTCGCTCATCACCTCGCTGCGCCAGCCCTGGCGTTCTGCAAAGCGCAGGTACATGCGCGCCAGGTCGGCGGCAAACAAGGCGGATTCCTCACCGCCGGTGCCTGCGCGAACCTCGACGAACGCGTGGCGGTGGTCGTCCGGGTCTCGTGGCAGCAGGGCGGCCTGGAGCTCGGCCAGCAGGCGCGTCAGTTCGGCCTCGGCGCTGGCGATCTCCTCGCG
>CAYJEC010000320.1:0-4543 GCA_964369025.1 uncultured Ideonella sp.
TCGGCAAGGGCAAGCTGCGCGGCGTCGAGAGCTTCGGCATGCTGTGCTCGGCGCGTGAGCTGAAGCTGTCCGAGGACCACGGTGGCCTGCTCGAACTGGCGGCCGATGCGCCGCTCGGCCAGGACATCCGAGCGCACCTGTCGCTCGACGACACACTGTTCACCCTCAAGCTCACACCCAACCTGGCGCATGGCCTGAGCGTGTACGGTGTGGCCCGCGAGGTTTCGGCGCTGACCGGTGCACCGCTGAAGCCGGCTACCTTCGAACCCGTGGCCCCGGGCCACGACCAGCGCCTGCCCGTGGTGGTGGAGGCGGGTGACCTGTGCGGGCGCTTCTCGGGCCGGGTCGTGCGCGGCGTGAACCCGAAGGCCGTCACGCCGGCGTGGATGGTCGAACGCCTGGCGCGATGCGGCCAGCGCAGTGTCTCGCCGCTGGTCGACATCTCGAACTACGTGATGTTCGAGTTCGGCCGGCCCTCGCACATCTTCGACCTCGACAAGATCCACGGCGGCCTCACCGTGCGCTGGGCGCGTGAGGGCGAAAGCCTGAAGCTGCTCAACGGCACCACCATCGCGCTCGACGCGAAGGTGGGAGTCATCGCCGACGAAGCCCATGTGGAGTCGCTGGCCGGCATCATGGGCGGGGATTCGACGGCCGTTTCCGACGACACCGCCAACATCTACATCGAAGCCGCCTTCTGGTGGCCCCAGGCGGTGGCTGGCAGGTCGCGCCGCTTCGCGTTCTCCACCGACGCCGGCCACCGTTTCGAACGGGGTGTCGACCCTGCCTCGACCGTCGAGCACATCGAGCACATCACGCGCCTGGTGCTCGACATCTGCGGCGGGCAGGCCGGGCCGATGACCGATTGGCAAGGCAGCCTGCCCGAGGCGAAGCCGGTGACCCTGCGGGTGGCCCGCGCCGCCAAGGTGATCGGCATGCCGGTCACGCAGGCCGACTGCGCCGGTGTCATGCAGCGGCTGGGTCTGCCGTTCAGCGAAGGCGAGGGAACGGTCACCGTCACGCCGCCGAGCTGGCGCTTCGACCTCGCCATCGAAGAGGATCTGATCGAGGAGGTCGCCCGGGTGATCGGCTACGAGCGGCTGCCAGCCACGCCGCCGCAGGCACCGGTCACGGCGCGCGTGCGTGCCGAGTCAGAGCGCGGGGCCTACACGGTGCGCCGCGCCCTTGCCGATCTCGGGTACCAGGAAACCATCAACTTCAGCTTTGTCGAGGCGCGATGGGAGCATGAGCTGGCTGGCAACGCCGATCCGATCCAGGTGCTGAATCCGATTGCCGCACCGCTGGCCGTGATGCGCTCCAGCCTGTTGGGCGGCCTGGTCAATGTGCTGAGGTACAACCTGGCCCGCAAGGCCAGTCGCGTTCGCGTGTTCGAGGTGGGCCGTGTGTTCTGGCGCGATGCCGACGTGGCCTCTGGAGACGATAGCGTGCAGGGCGTGTCGCAGCCGATGCGCGTGTCCGGCTTGGCGTATGGCCCGGCGGCTCCGCTGCACTGGGGCGTGGCTGATCGACCGGTGGATTACTTCGACGTGAAGGGTGATATCGAATCCCTGCTGGCACCGCGTGCGGCACGGTTTGTCCCAGCCGAGCATCCGGCGATGCACCCCGGCCGCTGCGCCGCGGTGGCTGTCGACGGTGCCATCGTCGGCCACGTGGGCGAGTTGCACCCGAAATGGCGGCAAGCCTACGAGCTGCCGCACGCTCCGGTGGTGTTCGAACTGGAGCTGTCTGCCGTGCAGCGGCGCGAGGTGCCCCAGGTCCAGCCGGTGCCGCGACAACAGTCGGTCCTGCGCGACGTCGCCTTGGTAGTCGGTGACCACGTCGGCCACGACGCGTTGATCGACACCTTGCGCGACGATGCTGCCGGCCTGGTGCGTGGCGCCACCCTGTTCGACATCTACCAACCCGCCGCGCCCACAGCGGATATTCCAGCCGGCCACCGCAGCCTGGCCGTGCGCATGGAACTGCTGGACGACGAGGCCACGTTGACCGACGACCGCATCGATGCAGCCGTGGCCCAGGCCCTGGCACGCGCCAGCGCCGCCCACGGCGCCCGCTTGCGAGCCTGACCGCCCCCCCCACCGCCACCTATCCGCCACGCGCATGCCGCCCGACTCGCCCTCCGATCCCACCGACAAGCCCCTGCCGATGGACCGCGTCATCCTCCCGTCGCTTGAGACTCCCACGCTGACCAAGGCTGAGCTGGCCGAGTTGCTGTTCGAACGCCTGGGGCTGAACAAGCGCGAGTCGAAGGACATGGTCGAGGCCTTCTTCGAGATCGTCAATGAAGCTCTCGTCGAGGGCACCGACGTGAAGCTCTCCGGTTTCGGCAACTTCGCGATCCGCCGAAAGGCGCCACGCCCGGGCCGCAACCCGCGCACCGGTGAGCCCATTCCCATCAAGGCCCGCAACGTGGTGACATTTCACGCCAGCCACAAGTTGAAAGCCATTGTCCAAGGCGACATCCCTCCCGCGGAAGAGTTCGAGTAAAGTCTCCGAACCCTGCCGAAGCGTGTTGATTTCGCAAGCTGAATCTCATGGACACTGGCCCTAACCAGCTGCCGGCTATCCCGGCCAAGCGCTACTTCACCATCGGTGAGGTGAGCGAGCTGTGTGGCGTCAAGCCCTATGTGTTGCGCTATTGGGAGCAGGAGTTCACCCAGCTCAAGCCGATGAAGCGGCGCGGGAACCGCCGTTACTACCAGCATCACGAAGTGCTCCTGATCCGGCGCATACGTGACCTGTTGTACGACCAGGGTTTCACCATCAGCGGCGCGCGCAACCGGCTGGCGGACAGCGGTGCAGAGGAGTCGCTCGTCGAGGCCACGGTGATGGCTGGTATCAATGCGGTTTCTCGCCCGCCTGTTTCGCCAGCTGGAGCGATGGCGGCGCTGAGCACAGCGGGCACTGCCGAGCTGCGCATGCCGGTTCTTCCCCTCAACCCGACGCCCGACCAGGTGCGCGACGAGTTGCTCGCCATCCGCGACCTGCTGTCCACCTGAGTGCCCGCAAAGCCCAGCTATAATGCGAGCTTCGTCGGGGTGTAGCGCAGCCTGGTAGCGCACTTGCATGGGGTGCAAGGGGTCGCGAGTTCGAATCCCGCCACCCCGACCAAGAACGACAAGGCCCAGCCGGTTTCCGGCTGGGCCTTTTGTCTTTCTGGAGCCCTTGGATCGTGTCGACCACTCATTCGTGGTGTGTCGCCAGAGCGCGCTTGGTGGCATGCTTGCATGTCGGCCATGTGACATGGCCTAGAGGGCGCCGCCCCGCATCGATTCGAAGGAAAGCAAGATGTTTGTTGCCAAACCATGGGTCCCGGCGCCAGCGCCGTACGCTGCGCGCTGTGTCGGCGCGATTTTCTTGATCGGCTTGCTCCTCGCCGCTGGGCCGGCGTGGGCTTCCGATGCACGTCTGGTGACTGCGGTGACCTCGGTGCCTGGCACCGTGTCGGTATCCCGGCCCGGCCTTGATGCCTACTTTTCCTACGACGTCAGCATCACGAACCAGGGCCGCAGCACGGTCAACAACATTCGGTTCGAGGTGCCGTTGACGGCAGCCAGCTACGTTGAGGCCTTGGGTGCCTCGTGCTCGGTGAATGCGCCAGCATCCAAGATCGTTTGCAACATCGGGCAGCTCAGAGGTGGTGTCGGGGCAAGTGCGCGCTTCTCGCTCGTCTACAAATCGCCCGCCGCCGGGTCCCAGGTCGATGCGGCCTGGACCACCTACTACGGCGAAGGTTCGGATGACGACCACCACGCCCAGCACGACGATACAAACCGGGGCACGGTGTCGACCACGCTGGTGACCAACACCGACGCGGAGATCACCAAATCGGTCAAGTCCCTCATCACGACGCGTGGCGGGACGCTCTTCACCGGCCTGTACACGCCCGCTGGTGCGGCAGCGACGCCCAGCGACCCTTGGACGACCACGATCGCGATCCCTGCGATCGAACAACTCGCCACCGCCGAGATCGCCGAGGTGGAGAGCCCGGTCACCTGCGCCCCCGATGTGCAGACTTGCAACACTTCCGCCATCACCATCCCGGGTGTGGTCGCCGACCTGGTGTTCACGCTGCGGCGCGACAAGACCACCATCGCCAAGGGTGCCAACATCTTGTCGTCGACCATCACCTACGACAACCCGCAACACCCGGATCCGCGCATCACCTACCCGCTGACCGTGCCCGCCTGCACCGACACGACCTGGGGTCTCCTGCCGCAACCCGGCATCCCCTGTGTCGACTCACGCCGGGCCTATGCGGCCAAGAACAAGCCAGGCAAGCCGTATGTGCCACCCGGGTTTGAATGCGATTGGGAATTCGTCATCCGCGCCCGGGACAACGGGAGCTACCGCAACTGATGAACGGCGCCCGGGTGCGGCGCCCGTCTCAGACGGTTGCACGGGCAGCCGACACCCGATCGCCCTTGGCGGCATACAGTGCATGCGCCTTGCCGAGCGCTTCGTCTGCACCGGCCTGTTGCCCAGCCAGGCGCAAGACGGTGGCCAGTTCGACCCAGGTGTC
>CAYJEC010000321.1:0-4540 GCA_964369025.1 uncultured Ideonella sp.
CAGGGAGCCCTCCTCATAGACCAGCAGGTCCAGCGGCAGTCCCACGGAAAGGTTGGACTTGAGGGTCGAATCCATCGACACCAGAGCGCACTTGGCCGCCTCGTCCAGCGGCGTGGTGGGAGTCAGCACGCGATCCAGGATGGGCTTGCCGTACTTGCTTTCGCCAACCTGGAAGAAGCAGGTTTCGCGCGTGGCTTCGATGAAGTTGCCGGCCGAGTAGACCAGGAACAAGCGCATCGCCTCGCCGCCGATCTGGCCCCCGAAGATCATGCTGGCGTTGAAATCGATGCCGGCCGCCTTCAGCGACGGGCCGTCCTGCTCGTAGACGCGCCGCACGGCACTGCCCAGCACGCGGGTGGCGTCGAACATGCTCTTCGCATTCCAGATGGTCAGCGGCTCGTCGTCGCCGTTGGCGAGCTTTTCCACCTGCAGGATCTCGCGCACCGACTGCGAGATGCTCAGGTTGCCGGCCGACAGCAGCACCATAAAGCGGTCGCCGGGCTTCTCGTAGACGATCATCTTGCGGAAGGTGCTGATCGCGTCCAGGCCCGCGTTGGTGCGCGAGTCCGAGAGGAACACCAGGCCGGCGTTGAGCCGGATGCCGACGCAGTAGGTCATGTCGAGGCTTTCTGAATCTGCTTGAGGCGGTAAAGCGCGTCGAGCGCTTCGCGCGGGGTCAGGGTATCAGGGTCGATCGCGGCCAGCGCTTCGTCACTGGCGGACGTGGCCGACGGGGCAGGGGCCGGTGGCGCCGCAAACAGGTCCACCTGCGCCTCGCGCTCGCGCGATTGGGTTTCCAGCGCTTCCAGAGCGGCCCGCGCCTGCCGGATCAGGCCGGGCGGCATGCCGGCCAGACGTGCCACCTGGACGCCGTAGCTGCGGCTGGCCGGGCCGGGCTCGATGGCGTGCAGGAAGACGATGTCGTCGCCGCTCTCCGTGGCGCTGACGTGCAGGTTCAGCGCCCGGTCGTGGCGGCGCGGGAACTCGGTCAGCTCGAAATAGTGCGTCGCAAACAGCGTGAAGGCCTTGTTCCTGTCGTGCAGGTGGCTGGCGATGGCCGAGGCCAGGGCCAGGCCGTCGAAGGTGGAGGTGCCGCGGCCGATCTCGTCCATCAGCACCAGCGACTGCTCGGTCGCGCCGTGGATGATGGCCGACGCCTCAGTCATCTCCAGCATGAAGGTGGACTGCGCGTTGGCCAGGTCGTCGGCCGCGCCGATGCGGGTGTGGATGGCGTCTATCGGGCCCAGCCGGCAGCGCCGTGCCGGCACGTAGGAGCCCATGGCCGCCAGCAGCACGATCAGCGCCACCTGGCGCATGTAGGTGCTCTTGCCGCCCATGTTGGGGCCGGTGATCACCAGCAGACGGGTGCGGGCGTCGAGCCGGCAGTCGTTGGGGATGAAGCTGGGGCCCCCCGTCTCGGCCAGGCGAGCCTGCACCACCGGGTGGCGGCCGGCCTCGATCTCGATGCAGGGGTGGCTGACGAACTCGGGCTGGCACCAGTCGAGCGTGGCGGCTCGTTCGGCCAGTGCCGCCAGCGCGTCCAGGCCACCCAGAGCGCGGGCCAGCGCGGCCAGTGGCGCCAGGTGGGCCTGCAGTTGCTCCAGAACCTGTTCGTAGAGCCACTTCTCCCGGGCCAGCGCGCGGTCCTGCGCCGACAGGGCCTTGTCCTCGAAGGCCTTCAACTCGGGCGTGATGAAACGCTCGGCGTTTTTCAGCGTCTGCCGGCGCTGGTAGTCGGCCGGCACCTTGTCCAGGCCCGAGGCCGTGACCTCGATGTAGAAGCCATGTACCCGGTTGAACTGCACCCGCAGGTTGGCGATGCCGGTCCGTGCGCGCTCGCGGGTTTCCAGCTCGAGCAAGAACGCGTCGCCGTTCTGGCCCAAGGTACGCAACTCGTCCAGTTCAGCGTCGAAGCCGTTGGCGATCACGCCGCCGTCGCGCACCTGCACCCCGGGTTCCTCGGCGATCGCACGCGAGAGCAGCGCCTCGATCGCAGGTTCCGGCGCCAGGTGGGCACGCCAGGTGTCGAGCAGCGGCGTGCCGCCGGGCGTGGCGGCGCGCAACGCGGGCAGGCCGATCAGCGTCTGGCGCAGACCAGCCAGCTCGCGCGGGCGTGCCTGGCGCAAAGCGACCCGCGAGGTGATGCGCTCGACATCGCTGATGCCGCGCAAAGCGCCGCGAAGGGCCTCGAAGCCGCTGGCCATCAGTTGCGCGATGGCGGCGTGGCGCGCGGCGGCCACCGCGCGGTCGCGCGGCGGCCGGGTCAGCCACTGACGCATGGCCCGGCTGCCCATGCCGCTGCGGCAGGTGTCGAGCAGCGAGAGCAAGGTGGGCGTGCGCTCGCCCCGCAGCGTCTCAGTGAGTTCGAGGTTGCGGTGTGTGGCGGGCGGCAGATCCAGCAACTCGCTGGCGCGCTCGACGCTGAGCGTGCTGACATGAGCCAGCGCCCGGCCCTGGGTGTGCTCGGCATAACTCAGCAGTGCCGCGGCTGCGGCATGGGCGAGCTGTAGGTCATGCGCATTGAAGCCAGCCAGCGACGCCACACGCAACTGATCGCACAGTTTCCGCTGGCCCAGGCCGGCGTCGAACTGCCAGGCCGGGCGGGCGGTGAGGGTGGCTCGCGCCTGCCGCAGCGCGGGCAGGGTCTCCTCGCGGTCGACCAGGATCTCGGCCGGCCCGAGCCGGGCCAGCCAGCCGGCCAGTTCACGTTCGCCGCACTCGGCCAGGCCCAACTCGCCACTGGCCAGGCCCAGCCAGGCCAGGCCGTAGGTGCTGCGTTGGCGATGGACGGCCAGCAACAAGGTGTCGGCGCGGTCATCCAGCAACTCGCTGTCGGTCACCGTGCCCGGCGTCACCACGCGCACCACCTTGCGCTCGACCGGGCCCTTGGCGGTGGCGACATCGCCCACCTGCTCGGCCACCGCGACCGATTCGCCCAGCTTCAACAGGCGGGCCAGGTAGTTCTCGACCGAGTGCACCGGCACGCCGGCCATCACCACCGGCTCGCCGGCGCTCTGCCCGCGGGTGGTCAAGGTGATGTCGAGCAGGCGGTTGGCCTTGCGGGCGTCGTCGAAGAACAGCTCGTAGAAATCGCCCATCCGGTAGAACACCAGTGTGTCCGGATGCTCGGCCTTGATGCGCAGGTATTGCTGCATCATCGGCGTGTGGGCGCCGAAGTCCTCGGTGGCCATCGCGTCAGCGCGTATCAGTCTTCGCTGTCGGCGTCCGCCGCGGCGCCCTCGGTGGGTTTCTTGCGCAGGCGAACCATCTTGCGTTCGGCTGGCGGGGCATCGGCGGCCACGGGCGGCGCCTCGGGCTCGTCTTCCTTGATGACACGCGTGAAGGGTGTCAGCAACTGGACCAGTTGGCCGTAGATCTTTGGCGCGCCCGCCACCACTTCGCGCTGGTGCAGGAAATCGGATTCGCCGGTGAAGTTGCCGATCAGTCCACCGGCCTCGGTGATCAGCAGCGAGCCGGCGGCCACGTCCCAGGGGTTCAGGCCGGTTTCGAAGAAGCCGTCGTACCAACCGGCGGCCACGTAGCACAGATCCAGCGCGGCCGAGCCCGGGCGGCGCAGGCCGGCGCAGTGCGGGGCCACCGTCTCGAACATCTTCATGTAGCGCTGCAGGTTGTCGCCCTTGCGGAACGGGAAGCCGGTGCCGATCAGCGCATCGCCCAGCCGGCTGCGCTTGGAGACGCGCAGGCGCTTGTCGTTCAAGAAGGCGCCCCGGCCCTTGGAGGCCATGAACAAATCGTTGCGGGTCGGGTCGTAGACGACCGCCTGCTCGACCTTGCCGCGGAACGACAGCGCGATCGACACGCAGTAGACCGGGAAGCCGTGGATGAAATTGGTGGTGCCGTCCAGCGGATCGATGATCCACAGGAAGTCGCTGTGCTTGGCGCCGTGGGTGCGGCCCGATTCCTCGGCCAGGATGGCGTGCCCAGGGTACGCGGTGAGCAGGGTCTCGATGATGGCTTGTTCGGCCGCCTGGTCGACTTCGGTGACGAAGTCGTTGGTGCTCTTGGCGGTGACCTGCAGCAGGTCCACGTCGAGTGAAGCCCGGTTGATGATCGACCCTGCTGTGCGGGCCGCCTTGATGGCGGTGTTCAACATGGGGTGGAGGGCTTGCGACATGGGGCGACCTGACGGGGCGTGGGTAACGGGGCTGGCGGTGGGCAAAGAGCGGGCGCGGCGGACAATGCCTCGCGCAAACCCTGATTTTAGCCGCCCATGACCTCTGCCGACAGGATCCCCGATCCCACGCGTTTCGTTCTGATGCACACCAGCCACCCCGGCAATGTGGGGTCGGCCGCCCGGGCGATGAAGGTGATGGGCTTTTCGGACCTGGTCCTGGTGGCCCCACGTTTCGCGGATGTGCTGTCGCGCGAGGAGACCGTGGCCATGGCCAGTGGCGCGGCCGACATCCTGGTGCGGGCGCGCATTGTCGGCAGCCTGGCCGAGGCGCTGGACGGCATCACGCACGCCTGCGCCACCGCGATGACGCCGCGCGATTTCGGCCCGCCCACGGTGGCGCCGCGC
>CAYJEC010000322.1:0-4522 GCA_964369025.1 uncultured Ideonella sp.
GGTGAAAAGCGCCAACGGGGCCGGTTCGCGCAGAGCAGGCTCGTGGGTGCCGTTGGCAATGCCGTCGTCCATGGCGGCCAGGTCCGGCAGGTCGAACAGGTCGCGCAGCCGCATGCGCTGGTCGGCGCTCAGGGTGCCCTCGACGTGGTCGGCCTCGGCCACCGAGAAATGCACCGGAATGGGCTGCGAGCCCAGGCCGATGTCCAGCGAGACGCCGTGGTTGCGCAGCAGGAGGCGAAACTGTTCCCGGTAATAGTCGCTGAACAACTCGGGCCGGGTCAGTGTGGTCTCGTACACGCCGGGTCCGGCCACGAAACCGAAGCTCAGGCGCGTGTCTGCGCGGTCCACGGTGTGGGTCTGGACACGAACGCTGGGGTACCAGGCCCGCACCCGGCCGGTTGGCAACTGCCCACTCATGTAGGCCTGAAGGTGTTGCCGCAGATGCTGGACCTGGCCGTGGTACAGCGCGACCACGTGGGCCAACGCCGCGTCGGCGTCGTCGAAGGCCCGGCGGGGAGTGAACGGTGCGTCGATCATGGTGGCATTCTCACCCCAGGTGCCGCTCGGCGATGGGCGCAGAATGGGAGGCAGCCAGGTGCGAGGCGTTGTCGCGGCACATGCCAGCACCGTTTCGGCGGGTAAATTCGCGTAAATCAGGTCGTCAAGCTGCGCCCGGTGGGGGTGGTTGGGCGTTGAAGCGGGGCACATTCCCCGTTTCCACCTGTTCAAGGAGAACTCAATTGAAGCGCACCACCTGGGCCTTCCTGGCCGCCAGCTTGATGATTCTGAGCCCCTGGGCCCACGCCGCCGGTGAAAAGCCGCAGCGCATGGCCACGGAAAAGTTCGACCAGATCGACACCAATCGCGACGGTGGAATCAGCCGCGAAGAAGCCGCGGCCGCACCGCGGCTGGCCGAGCATTTCGCCGAGATCGACGCTGATCGCGACGGCAAGGTGGTTCCCGCCGAGCTGAAGAACTACGCCAAGACCCACCGAGGCAAGGGCATGGACAAGCTCGACACCAACCAGGATGGCGTGATCACACGCGACGAAGCGGCCAAGAGCAAAAAGATGGCCAGTCGCTTCGATGCCGCCGACGCCGACAAGGACGGGCGGCTGACCGAGCAGGAAGCCAAGGCCCTCAAGGCCAAGTAGCCGACGCACTTGTCGATGGAAGCGCTGGCTCGCCTCGCGCCGGACACGCCGGCCCATGTCGATGCGCTGAACGAGCAGGCGCACCGGCTGCGCCATGAAGACACGCGGTCCGCGCTGGCGCTGGGTCGCGAGGCCCTGGCGACGGCCCTGCGCATCGACTACCAACACGGCCTGGCTTATGGGCTGCTGCGGGTGGCACTGTGCCAGCATCTGCTGGCCATCGAGCCCGAGAGCTGCCTGGCCCACCTGAGCCAGGGCATCGGCCTGTTTGATGCCCTGGGCGATGCCAGGGGCGCCTGCGAGGCCGTCAACCTGTTGGCGAACATCCATGCCGCACGCAGCGAGCACATGCCGGCGCTGGAGCTGTACCAGCGCAGCCTGGCGCTGCGCCGGCAGCTGGGAGACCGTGTCGGCGAGGCGGGCACCCTCAACAACATGGGCCTGGTGTTTCGGCAGACCGCACAGTTTGCCGATGCCCTGAAGTACTTGCTGATGAGCCTGGAGGTGGCCGAGGCGGCCGAGGACCAGCGGGCCACCGCTTACGCGCTCACCAACATCGGTGGCGTGCTGGCCGATCTGGGCGACAGCGCCCACGCCCTTCAGTACCACCTTCGTGGCCTGACCCTGATCCGCCAGACGGAGGACCGGGCCCATGAAGGATCCACCCTGGCCAGCCTGGGCCGGCTGCTGACTCAGACGGGCCACCACGCCGAGGCGCTGGAGCATCTGCAGGAGGCGCTGCAACTGGCGCAGCGTGCCGGCCATCTGGGAGACACCTGCGCTGCGTTGCTGGGCCTGGGCCTCGCCCACCAGCACGCGGGCGACCACGGGCGGGCGGAGCGCCTCTTGCTGGAGGCCCTGAGCCTCGCGCGCCGTACGGCCAACCGTGTGGTCGAGGCCGAGGTGTTGCTGGCACTGGGTCGGAACCGCTGGCTGCAAGGCGATGCCGGCCCGGGCATCGAGTTGCTCGATCACGCCCTGTCCATGGCGCGTGACCTGCAAGCCGACCACGTTGCCGGCCGCCTGCACCAGTTGTTGTCGCAGGTGCATGAGCAGGCGGGCCGCTTCGACCTCGCCCTGCGCGAGTTCAAGGCCTTCTACGAATGCCACCAGCGCATCAGCGGCCAGGACAACCAGCGGCGCATCCGTGCCCTGCTGGGCCGTGCCGAACTGGAGCGCGCCCATCGAGACGCCGAGCACCAGCGACTGCGCGGCGACGAACTCGCCACCGCGCTCGATGCTGCACGTGAATCCGAGCGCCAGAAACAGGCCCTTTTGGCTCAGTTGGCGCAGCAGAGCGACATGCTGCGCCAACTGGCCCGCGAGGACGGCCTGACCGGCCTCGCCAACCGCCGCTGGCTCGATGCCCAATGGGCCCACGAGTGCGAGAGGGCGCGCCGCTACAAGCATGCGCTGGCGGTGGCCATGGTCGACATCGACCACTTCAAGTCCATCAACGACCGCTTCTCCCACCGCGTCGGCGACGAGGTGCTGCGCCGTGTCGGCAAGCTGTTAAGGGATTCCTGCCGGCGCGGCGATGTGGTCGGCCGCTACGGCGGCGAAGAGTTCATGGTCGTGCTGGTCGAGACGCCGGTCGACCTGGCGGCGGCGGCCTGCGAGAAGCTGCGGCAGCGCATTGCCGCGCTCCCGCTGGACGACCTTCACCCCGATCTGAAGCGCGTGACCGTCAGCATCGGCCTGGCAGGGACCGACACCGACCCGGCGGACGCCGATCTCATTGCGCAAGCTGATCGCCAGCTCTACCGCGCCAAGGCCGAAGGCCGCGACCGCCTCTGCCGGTAGGCTGCGGCCCGAGGGCTGCCACGGCGTGAAATCGGGCCGGAGCACCCCTCAATTTCGTGACGAGTTGTCACCGTGACGGCCCTATCATGCACTCATGATCTCCATGCAGGGAGTCCCTTCGGTCCTGATCGCCAAGAATCAGTCCTGGGTCCGCAAGCAGGCCCAGGCCTTGGTGCGCCACCTGCCTGCCAACGTCGAACGGGCCGACCTGATCCAGGTCGGGCTGATCGCGGTGGCGCAGGCGGCCGTCAGCTTCGAGTGGGAGGGCGACCGCGACACCACCGAGGCCCAGGAGGCCTTCGTGCGCTATGCCCGCATGCGGGTCAAGGGCGCGATGCTCGACGAACTCCGCCAGATGGATTTCCTCAGCCGTGGCGAACGCCGCAAGATCAAGGCGATACAGATTGCCCGCGAGCGCCACCGCCAGACACATGGTTGCGAGGCCAGCCCCTCGCAGCTGGCCACGGCCACCGGCATGGCAGCCAACGAAATCAACGCCCTGATGCAGGCCGATCAACTTGGCCGCCACCAGTCCAACATCGACGGTGACGAGAACGACGAGGGCGACCACAGCCACCGGTTCCACCCCGCGACCCCACAGGAAGAAGTCGAGGCCCGGGTCGACACGGGCATCGTGATGCGGCGGCTGGAGAGTTTTTTCGCCGAGCTTCCCGAGCGCGAGCGCATGGTGATCGACGCCTATCTGGGCGTCGGCCTGACCCCGCTGGAGGTGGCCAAGTCGTTGAAGGTCACCCCCTCACGGGTCTCCCAGATCTACCATTCGGTGGTGCGGCGCGTGGCCATCCATTTCGGCAATGTGCCCAACCGCGCCACGGATCGTTACTCGGACAAGTCCTCCGAGGAGTTCAACGACCTGATCCGCCGACGCGAGGAGGAACTGCATCGCTCGCCGCAGGGGGCATGGGACGAGCAGATCGAGCACGTTCTGACGCAGCGCCCGCCGACGGCCGAAACCAGCGACGACTACGTCGCGATCACACCGACGACGCGCTGGGGCTGACGGCGCCCCGCATCAGGCCGCACGCCGCTTACATGCTGCGCCGGTACTGCCCACCCACCTCGAACAGGGTGTTGGTGATCTGGCCCAGTGAGCAGACGCGTACTGCGTCGATCAACACCTCGAAGACGTTGGTGTTGGCCATCACCGCCTGCTTCAGGCGAGCCAGCATCGCCGGTGAATCCGCCGCATGGCGGGCCTGGAAATCGGCCAGGCGCGCCAATTGTGATTGCTTCTCGTCGTCCGTCGAGCGGGCCAGCTCGATGTGGTCGGGCACCAGGTCGCCATGCGGGTTGCGGAAGGTGTTCACGCCGACGATGGGGTACTCGCCAGTGTGCTTCTGCATCTCGTAGTGCATGGACTCTTCCTGGATCTTGCTGCGCTGGTAGCCCGTCTCCATCGCACCCAGCACGCCACCGCGCTCGGCGATCTTCTCGAACTCGGCCAGCACCGCCTCTTCGACCAGTTCAGTGAGCTCCTCGATGATGAACGCGCCCTGGTTCGGGTTCTCGTTCTTCGCCAGCCCCCACTCGCGGTTGATGATGAG
>CAYJEC010000323.1:0-4513 GCA_964369025.1 uncultured Ideonella sp.
CAGCGTCATGCCCTTGGCCGGCAGCAACCCGACGTTGACGCCCATGTTGATCAGGGTCTGGCCGCCCATCCAGATGCCGATGCCCTGCACCATCAGGCCGGCGAACATGCGCTCCAGCGCCACCGCCTGGCGGCCGATCACGCAGATGCGGCGCGTGAGCCAGAAGAAGGCCACGATCACGCCCAGCACCGCGACGAAACCCAGTTCTTCGCCGATCACTGCCAGCAGGAAATCGGTATGCGCCTCGGGCAGGTAGTGCAGTTTCTCGATGGACGAGCCCAGCCCTTGGCCGAACCACTCGCCACGCCCGAAGGCAATCAGCGAATGGGTCAGTTGGTAGGCCTTGCCCTGCGCGTAATCGGGGTTCCAGGGGTCCAGGTAGGCAAAGATGCGTTGGCGGCGGAATTCGCTGAACACGATCATCAGCACGAACGCGCCGACCAGCACCGTCACGCTGAGCAGGAACATGCGGCCGTTGACGCCGCCGAGAAACAGGATGCCCAGCGCGATGGCGGCAATGACCATGAAGGCCCCCATGTCCGGCTCGGCCAGCAGCAGCACGCCCACCACGCCCAAGGCCACGGCCATGGGCCAGACAGCCTTGATGAAGTTCTCTTTCACATCCATCTTGCGGACCATGTAGCTGGCCGCGTACATGGCAATGGCCAGCTTGGCCAGCTCACTGGGCTGAAAGCTCATGATCCCCAGCGGCACCCAGCGGCGCGCGCCGTTCACACCTTTGCCGATGAACGGCACCAGCACGACGATCAGCAGCGCCAGCGAGACCGCAAAGATCCACGGTGCCCACTTCTCCCACACCGCGATCGGCACCTGCAGCGTCACCAGCACGGCGACGAATGACACCGCGATGAACATCGCCTGCCGGCCCAGGAAGTAGGCCGGTGGGTAGTTCGCGAACTTCGGGTTGTCGTGCATGGCCACCGAAGCCGAATAGACCATCACCAGGCCCAGTGCCAGCAGGGCAGTCACCACCCAGGCCAGGCTCTGGTCGAAGCCGGAGACCGGCGTCGGCCGACCGCTGGAGCCTGAGACCCAATCACGGATCGGCAGGCGCTCGCCACCCTCGCCCCGGCCCGGCCACAGGCCTGCCAGCGCCGCCATGGCGCGTTGCCAGAGATTGCCGACCGCGGCGGTCATGACAGCATCTCCCCGCGCTCGGCCGCCAGCGCCCGCACCGCGTCGGCGAACACCTCGGCACGGTGTGCATAGTTGCGGAACATGTCCAGGCTGGCGCAAGCCGGGCTGAGCAGCACGGCGTCGCCCTCTTTCGCCTGCGCGAAGCACCAGGCCACCGCTGCCTCCAGCGTGGCGTGGCGCTGCATCGCCACCCCGGTACTGGCGAGCGCCGCCTCGATGGCCTCGGCATCGCGGCCGATCGTGGCCACGGCGCGCGCGTGGCTGGCGATCGGGGCGGCCAGCGGCGCGAAGTCCTGCCCCTTGCCGTCGCCGCCGAGAATCACCACCAGCTTGCTGCTGAGCTTGTCGGCACCCAGGCCGTTCAAGGCGGCCACGGTGGCGCCGACGTTGGTGCCCTTGCTGTCGTCGAAGGCCTCGACGCCGCCGACCTGGCCGATCAGTTCCACGCGGTGCGGCTCTCCGCGGTACTCGCGCAGGCCGTGCAGCATCGGCGCCAAAGGGCAGCCGATGGCGGTGGCCAGGGCCAGCGCCGCCAGTGCGTTGGCGGCGTTGTGGCGGCCGCGGATGCGCAACGCATCCGCGGGCATCAGGCGCTGCAGGTGGATCTCTTCGACCTCATTCTTTCGGCGCTTGATGGTCTCGTCGGCGGGCAGCGCCCGCACCAGCCAGGCCATGCCGGATTCCGTGACCAGACCGAAGTCGCCCGGGTGCTGCGGCGCGTCAAGCCCGAAGCGGGTGACGGGCCGGGTCACCGCGCGGCTGGGTTTGCCGCGGCCGCCCTTGACCATCACCGGCGCGGGCACCATGGCCTCGACCAGACAGTCGTCGCGGTTGACCACCATCATCGCCTGCGCGCCGAAGATCCGAGCCTTGGCCGCCGCGTAGGCGGCCATGTCGCCGTGCCAATCGAGGTGGTCCTGTGTCACGTTCAGCACCGCCGCGGCGCTGGGCTCGAAACCCTGGACGCCATCGAGTTGGAAGCTGGAGAGTTCCAGCACCCAGACCTCGGGCAGGTGTTCGAACACCGGCGCAGCCGGTGGCGGCGGCACCAGCACCAGCGGCGCTTCGCTGCTTTCGGTGTCCAGCGGCAGTTCGATCGCCGCCTCGGTGACCCTGACATCGAGCGGCAGATCGACCTGGTCCGCGACACCGCTCACATCCACCGACAGGTCCACGGTCTCGGAGGGTTCGGCGGCTTCCAACGCCATCGGAATGGTGCTGTCCTCGACCGAAGCCGCACCGAGCAGGGCGGCGGGCACGGTCGCCACCACCTCGTCTCCGAACCCCATCGGCTCGGTGTCGGCATCGGCGGATTCTGGCTCCAGGTCCAATGCCGCAGCCAGCGTGTCCAGCATGGTCGGCCCGATGTTGCCGGCCATGGCCACGCGGGCACCGGCCCGCTCGACCAGCATGGCCGTCAGCGAGGTGGTCGTCGTCTTGCCGTTGGTGCCGGTGATTGCCAGCACCTTGGGCGCATAGCCGCGCCGCGTTTTCAGATCCAACAAGGCGCGGGCGAACAGATCCAGTTCACCCTGCACCGCCAGGCCGCGGGCGCGTGCCGCGGCCAGCAAGCCAGCGATGCGTTCGTCGTGCGGCGCGAGTCCAGGGCTCTTCAGCACCAGGCGGACGTCGGCCAGCGCGCCGTCGAAAGCGTCGCCTGGCAGCGCTCCGCTGATCAGCCGCGCCTCGGGCACCGCCAACGCCAACGCGGCAGCCTGAGGTGGCGCCTCGCGAGAATCCCACACGCGGACCTGGGCACCGTTGCGCGCGCACCAGCGTGCCATCGCCAGCCCGGATTCACCCAGGCCGAGAACGAGAACGCTGAGGTCTTGGAGGAACTTCATGGGGTCAGCGCAGCTTCAGGCTGGCCAGGCCGATCAGGCACAGCAACATGGTGATGATCCAGAAGCGGATGACGACCTGCGTCTCGTTCCAGCCGGACTTCTCGAAATGGTGGTGCAGCGGCGCCATCAGCAGGATGCGCCGGCCCTCGCCGTACTTCTTCTTGGTGTACTTGAACCAGGCCACCTGGGCCATCACCGACAGCGCCTCGGCGACAAACACGCCACCCATGATGCCCAGCAAGATCTCTTGCCGCGTGATGACGGCGACGGTGCCCAGCGCGCCGCCCAGCGACAGCGCGCCCACGTCGCCCATGAAGACCTGGGCCGGGTGTGCGTTGAACCACAGGAAGGCCAGGCCGGCGCCGGCGATGGCCGAGCAGAAGATCATCAGTTCACCGGCGCCCGGGATGTAGGGGAACAGCAGGTAGCGCGAGTACACCGCATTGCCGACCACGTAGCTGAAGATGCCCAGCGCCGAGCCCACCAGGACCACCGGCATGATGGCCAGGCCGTCGAGCCCGTCGGTCAGGTTGACGGCGTTGCTGGCGCCAACGATCACGAAGTAGGTCAGCCCGATGAAGCCGAACACGCCGAGCGGGTAGCTGATGGTCTTGAAGAACGGCACCATCAAGTCGGCCTTGGGAGGCAACTCGTTGGAGAAGCCGCTCTGCACCCACCGCAGGAACAGTTCGAGCACGCGCAGGTTGGAGGTCTCTGACACGCTGAAGGCCAGGTAGATGGCCGCCACCAGCCCGATGGCCGATTGCCAGAAGAACTTCTCGCGCGAGGGCATGCCCTCCGGGTCCTTCAGCACCACCTTGCGCCAGTCGTCCACCCAGCCAATGGCGCCGAAGCCGAAGGTGACCAGCATCACGATCCAGATGAAGCGGTTGCTCCAGTCGGCCCACAGCAGCGTGGACACGCCGATGCCGATCAGGATCAGCGCGCCGCCCATGGTCGGTGTGCCGGCCTTGGCCAGGTGGCTTTGCACGCCGTACTCGCGGATCGGCTGCCCGATCTTCAGCTCGGCCAGGCGGCGGATCACCCACGGGCCGAACATCAGGCCGATCAGCAGTGCGGTCATCGCCGCCAGCACCGCCCGGAAGGTGAGGTACTGGAAGACACGAAGGAAGCCGAAGTGCTCCGGGTAGAGCGTCTGCAGCCATTGGCCGAGGCTAAGCAGCATGTGCGCCTCCGGCCTGCAGGGCCGCGACGACCTGCTCCATCTTCATGAAGCGCGACCCCTTGACCAGCACGGAGTCGTAGGCGGGCGCTTGCGGCAGCGCGGCAAGCAGGTCGGCCACGGTCTCGAAATGGCACGCACCTGCCGCTTCGGCAGCGTGGCGCATCAGAGCGCCGGCACACCAGATGGCCTCGATGCCGCTGGCCTTGGCGTGCCGGCCGATCTCGGCATGAAAAGCCGGGCCCTGGTCGCCGACCTCGCCCATGTCGCCCAGCAGGAGCCAGCGTGGTGCGGGCAGTGCGGCCAGCACGTCAATCGCGGCACGCAC
>CAYJEC010000324.1:0-4474 GCA_964369025.1 uncultured Ideonella sp.
CAACATCTTTTCTAAGTCAGGCGCTCACTAAATCGTCAAGGCCCGCTTTGGGTCGTTTGCTGCCGTCCACGTTACGCAGCTAGGTGTCCATTTATTTTTGGACTACTGTCCACGAGCACTGGAACGGGCGACCAAGTAAGACTGGAATCTGCAGGTATCAGCGGCGGGCGGGTCAAGGGCGCGAAGCGGCCCCGGCTGGCTGGCGCGGCCCGCAGCGCAGCGAGGACACGGGCCAGACGGGGCGAACCCTTGACGCGACCAGAGCGGCCCAGCCTGTGCGAGTGGGGGCAGGACGAAGGGCGAAGCCCGCCACCCTGCCCCCCGAGCCTCCCGGCGGCGAGGGCGGGGAGGCAAGGCGAAGCCGCGCCAGGGGCAGCGCCCCTTAGCCTTTCGGGCGGGTGATGTGGGTCGGTGGTTCGCTGGGTTCGTTGCCGTCCAGGAATGCCGGTTCTGTGGCTGGTGCTTGCAGGTCAAAAAGCGCCCGGTCATCGGCACGGGTTAGGGCCACGTCCAGCATGGCAAGCAGCTTGTCTTTGGGCCACTCGCCGCGCTCCACTTTGGCGAGGATGGCCGCGCCGACCAGGATTTTCCGGCGCGTGTCCTGCTGGCGGGATACCTTGGCGAGCGCGGCCCGCTTGCGGGCTTCGATCTGCTGCTTCTTGGCCTTCTCTTGTTTCAGCTTTGTTTCGAGTGCGGCTATCCGTTCGTCAATGCTTGCCATGTGGGCTTTCTCCTGTGGTAGATGGCCGCATTTTACCGGGCGGTTTCAGGGGTGACTAGCTGTGGAGCGGACGGGTAGAATACCCGGCAGCGACCCCCCCGAAGCGAGAGCGAAGGGCGCACTTATGCAAACTTCGTTTGCGTGCGCCCCTTCGGGGGAAAACCAACAGCCGGAGCCAGCCCCGTGGCAATCTTTCACCTCAGCGTTAAGACCGTCAGCCGTTCGGCTGGTCGCAGTGCGACCGCCGCCGCTGCCTATCGCGCTGGGTGCAAGATTACCGACGAGCGCACCGGCGAGATTCACGACTACACCCGAAAGGGTGGCGTGGAATCTGCCGCCGTCATCCTGCCAGACAACGCCCCCGAGTGGGCACGCGACCGCGCCCAACTCTGGAACGCCGCCGAGCAGGCCGAGAAGCGCAAAAACTCGACGGTAGCCCGCGAGTTTGAAATAGCCCTGCCCGCCGAGCTTTCCCCCGCAGAGCGGGAAAAGCTGGCGCACGACTTCGCCCGCGAGCTGGTGAACCGTCACGGCATGGCCGCAGACGTGGCGATTCACGCCCCCGGCAAGGAGGGCGACAACCGCAACCACCACGCGCATATCTTGCTGACGACCCGCCGCCTTGGGCCTGATGGCCTGGGCGAAAAAACCCGCGAGCTGGACGACCAAAAGACCGGGAAGGAGCTGGTCAAGCAGTGGCGCGAGCGGTTCGCCACGCTGCAAAACGAGCGGCTACGCGAGGCAGGCCACGCCGTCCAGGTCGATCACCGCAGCCACGCCGAGCGCGGCCTAGAGGCCGAGCCGACCCGCCACCTTGGGCCAACGGCCAGCGCCATCGAGCGGCGCACCGGCGAACGCAGCAGGAAGGGCCAGCAACACGACCAGGACGCGCTAGAGCGGCTGGCCCGCGCCAAGGCGCTGGGCGAGTTGGAACGCCAAGAGAAGGCCAGCGCCGCCAGCATCCTCGACCTGTCGGGCGACATCCAAGCCGCCAAGCGCGACCGCGCCCAGCAGCAGGAGCGCGAAGCGCAGGCCGAACGCCAGCGCATCGAGCGCATGAACAGCACCGAGCTGGCCCAAGAAATCGGGCGGCTGCGCCCGCCCTCGGTGGATAGCCTGGTAGAGCGTGACCAGGACGTAAAAGCCGCCCGCGCCGAGCTGGAAAAGTGGAGCGAGCAGCACGACCAGGGCACACGCCAGGAGCGCCGCGCCAAGGAACAGGCCGAGGAATGGCGGGAGAAGCACAAGATTCAGGCGTGGTTCCACGACAAGGGCATAGGCCACGCGCCCGCACTGCGCGAGCTGGAAGAACAGGCCGAAGCTGGCCGCGAACAGTGGCTTACAGCCGCCCCGCGCATCGAGGACGCGATTCTGTCCAGGCGCAACGCCGAGGACTACGCACGGGGGCGCATCCGGTTTGAGCAGGCGCCGACGTTGCTCAAGCTGGACGAGCTGGAGGAGCTGCGCCGGGAGAAGGTGCGCCAGGAGTTCGAGCAGAAGAACCGCCAGCAGGCCGAGAAGAAGGCCGAGCGCGAACGGGCAGCCGTGCCGCAGGACTTCCGGGCAATGGCCGCGAAGCGGGAAGCGAAGGCCAGCGGCTGGAGCGACCGGGGCGAGCAGTGGAAGGCCGCGCCGCAAGGCTTGCGGACGCTGATCGACGGCTACAACGCTGCGCCAAAGGAGATGCGCCCGGCCATCCTCGACCGCATCCTGAACGATGGCCAGCGCCGTGAGCAGGTGCGCGAACTGATGGCCGAGCAGCGGCAGCAGTACCGCGCCAACGACCGAGGCATGGAGCGTTAGAGCAGCCGCCCTTGCGGGTCACGCATGAAGGTGAAGCGCACCGCCTTGACCTTGCGGCCCGCCTTGATCGGGAGCCACTGAATCAGCCAGCCGTCTTTCTCTTGGAGTTCCTTCACGGCGGGTTCGATGATCTTGGTTCGCACCTTGGCGAAGTTCGCGGCCTGCTTCGCGGTGGCATCCATCGAGGCGCAAAAGTCCTCGATGGTGTATTCCGCCGTGCCCGTGGACTGGAAGCGCGTCAGCAGCTCCAGCAGCTTCCACGAGTAGCCCGAGCGCAGCGCGGACGCTTGCTGTAGCTGGTAGGTCGTGAACTGCGCTTTGAGGCCGAGCAGGTGCCGAATGAGATCCGGCCACCATGCCAGTTCGACCCAGCCCTCCCCTTGGTGGTACTTCACCGAGCCGACCCAGCGCATTTGCACCATCGTGGGCGGCAGCGGCTTGCCGCTGCGCTTGTGGGCGGGTTCGTAGAAGGTGATCGACCGCTTGTAAAGCTGCTTGGCTGCGGCCTGCAACTGGTCATAGGCCGTGTTCATGTCCACGCCGAAGGTTTCGGCGTACTCCATCGCCGTGAGCTTGGTTCGCGGCACTTCACCGGGCGGCAGCGCCTTGCGGCTGTCCAGCTTGGACACCGCAGCGGCCACGATGCGTTTTTCCGCCAGCGTCAGCCCGTGGCCTGCCCGCGTGAGCGCGTTGCTCATCGTCACCCAGCGTTCACCGGCTGGCCGTTCCACGTCGCCCGCGTCGTAGTTGGCCAGCGCCTGCGCCTTGGCCTTTGGTGGCCGTCCGCGCTTGGGCTTGGGCGCTTCGGGCAAGAGTTCATCAGCGCGGCGCATAGCCGGCCTCCTGCAAAGCCTTCGCCAAAAATCCCAGCGCGTCACGCATCACATACGCCTCATCGTCATCGACCGCGTTCTCTCGGATTTCCGACCAGCCCACGCGCTTGACGAATTGCGCCAAAGCTAGAGCCTGTGCGGGTTCCAGCTCCATCCATACCTCTGCAAGTTGTCCCATATGTCCCACCCTTCGGGTTAATGTCCCGTTTGCAGTATATGGGACAGTTGGCGAATTGTCCCGCGTTTTTTTTGGGGTCAATTGTGGATGCCACCCGAAAAAAGGGACATAGACCCGAAAAAAGGGACAGCTAACCCGAAAAAAGGGAGAGTTGGGATAACTCAAAAACCGCCGCAAACCCGCGCCAGATAAGGCTTTGCGGGCAGTCCTCGCGCGCGCGCGAAAAAACAAGAAAAAACAAGAAAAAAACCAGCAAAAAAGCCCGCTGTCGAAACCCGGCCTGTGGGCAACTCTCGGCGCTGCTGGCGTGCCAAGGCACGGGGCACCCCTGCGGGGTTCCCCCACCGCTGCGCGGCGGCTCCCCTTCCCGCATATCGTGGCCCCCAGCAGGGGCCGCAATGTGCCCCCCTACGGCCTACGGCCTGCGCGGCTTCGCCTTGCGTCTCCCCCCTCCGCCCCCCTTCCGGGGGGGACGAGTCGCCCTCTGTCGTCAGGGGTGTAGGGCATACGGGCCTGCGGCCCTTCTTTCCTTCACCCCTGCCGGGAGCGTGGGTCGTTCCAGGTCAGTCAAGGGCCGCTGCGCTTTCCGGGGGTGGCCCGTGTCCTCGCTGCGCTGCGGGCCGCGCCAGCCACCCCCTCCACCCTTGACAGCCCTTCCACTCCAACAGCCGGACAGCCAAACAGCCGCCAACAGGTCTAAACGGCCCGTGGCGGCGTTTTTTGGGCTTGGTGGTACATCCGGCAGGGGTGGGGCAAGAAAACGCGCTGTAGGCCCGTTTCCGGGCTTTCTGGCGGTATCTGCAGATTCCACTCTAAATGGACACCTGTTCCAGTATTTCGTGGACAGCTCACCACTCCACTTGGACACCTGGCTACTTCGGCTACCGGCCACAAGCGGTCCTTGGCGCACTGCGAACACCTCAGCGTTCTTGCTCACGA
>CAYJEC010000325.1:0-4460 GCA_964369025.1 uncultured Ideonella sp.
CTGGCGCTTGATCTATGCGGCCGGGCTGATCGGTGGTGCCGCGATGTGGTGGCTCTCGTTCGGAGGTGGCCAGCGCCTGTCGACCGGCGTGCCGGCCTGGCAACTGCTGGTGGGCGGCCTGCTGGTCGGCTATGGCGCCAGGTTGTCGAACGGTTGCACCTCGGGCCACGGCATCTGCGGCCTCGGTTCACTGCAGGTGCCGTCGCTGGCGGCTGTGTTGACCTTCATGGCCACCGCCTTTGCCACGGCGCAGGCCGTGCTGGCATGGAACGGGGGCTGAACATGCGTGCCTCACAGGTCTTGGCGGTGTTGGTGAGCGGCATGCTGTTCGGCTTTGGCCTGGCGTTGTCGACCATGGTCTCGCCCGAGGTGGTGCTGAGCTTCCTGCAGTGGCGCGATGCCGGCCTGATGCTGGTGATGGGCGGTGCGCTCGTCGTCACGCTGCTGGCCTACCGATTCGGCCCGCTGGTGCTGAAGCGGCCGCTGCTGGGAGGCGAGTTCGGCCACCATGTGGCGGTGATGGACCGGGACACGCTGGTGGGCGCGGCGATATTCGGCGTTGGCTGGGGCCTGTGCGGTGTCTGCCCCGGCCCCGCCATCGCTGGCCTGGGCGCGGGCCAGGTCGAGTTGCTGTGGGCGCTGGCCGGCATCTTCGCCGGGGCGGGTTTGCAGGGCTGGCAGGCCAGCCGTTGAGCTACTCGTGGCGCAGGGCGTCGATCGGGTCCAGCCGTGCCGCGCTGCGGCTACTTGCCAGGTGATGCGGCCCGTGGCCGCGGCCGTCACTGGTCGACGAAGGCGCGCTCGATCACGGAGTCGCCCGGCGTGGAGGTGTTGCCCTCCTTGAGGCCACGGGCTTCCATCATGACCTTCAGGTCGCGCAGCATGGCCGGGCTGCCGCAGATCATCACCCGGTCTTCCGCCGCATTGAGCGGCGGCAGGTTCAGGTCATGGGCAAGCTGGCCGTTTTCGATCACGGTTGTCACACCGCCCAGATTCTTGTAGGGCTCCCGGGTGACGGTCGGGTAGTAGAGCATCTGGCGGCTGACCATGTCGCCCAGGAACTCGTGCGCCGGCAGCTCACGGGTCAGGTAGTCGTGGTACGCCAGTTCATTGACCTCGCGCACACCGTGCACCAGGATGACCTGCTCGAACTTCTCGTAGGTTTCCGGGTCCCGGACGATGCTCAGGAAGGGCGCCATGCCGGTGCCGGTGGAGAGCATGTACAGGCGCTTGCCCGGCACGAGGTAATCGATCAGCAGGGTGCCCGTGGGCTTTCGCCCCACGATGATGCTGTCGCCCACCTGGATGTGCTGCAGGCGCGAGGTGAGCGGGCCGTCTGGCACCTTGATGCTCAGGAACTCCAGGTGCTCCTCGTAGTTGGCGCTGACGATCGAGTAGGCACGCAGGAGCGGTTTGCCATTGACCCGCAGGCCGATCATCGTGAAGTGCCCGTTCGAGAAACGCAGCGAGCTGTCGCGGGTGGTGGTGAAGCTGAACAGGCGGTCGGTCCAGTGGTGCACGCTCAGCACGCGCTCTTCATTGAAGGCACTCATGGTCCTAGGGGGATGAGGTGGAGGGGGAAACCCAGTATTGTCGCCGACGCGGGAAGGCCCGGCATGGGTCTACCATCCCACAACGCAAATATCAGGAGTCAAGCATGAATGTATCGCGCACGGCCTGCGTGGCAGCCACCTTGGTGACCGGCCTGGCGGGCGCCGCCCACGCCGGCCCGCTGGTGTGGGTGTCCATGGGCGATGACGCCTACCAGTTGCTGCGAGCCGCAGGCGCCCGCATGGAGCAGGTCGAGCAGCGCACCGTGCCGATCCGTGTTCCGGGCCCGAAGTCGGGCACCACCCTGGGCAGCGAGACCATCCACCTTCTTCGCGTCGACGAAGACGCACTGCCGCGCCTGTCGCACGAGGTGCACGAGAAGCTGAACCGCTGCGGCGGCTACATCGCCCACACCTCGCGCGAAGAGGGCCGCCGCACGATTGCGCGCTTCATCTCCCCGCCAAAGCAGGCAATCGCGCCGCCCAACTACGTGATCGACAACGCCGCCGAGGTGAACGCTCTGCTGCCGCAACTGCAGGAGAGCCAGGTGAGGTCGACCATCACCAAGCTGTCCACCGAGTACAAGAACCGCTACTACACCACCTCCGGGGGCGTGACGGCCAGCGACGGCCTGCTGAACACCTGGAAGCAGCTCGCAGCCGGCCGGACGGATGTGACGGTCAAGCCCTACAAGCACACCGGCTGGCCGCAGCGCTCGGTGATCCTGACCATCAAGGGCACGACCGCACCCAAGGAGGTCGTGGTCATCGGCGGGCACATGGATTCGACGATCGGCTTCACCAGCGAAAACAGCATCGCGCCCGGCGCCGATGACGACGCTTCCGGTGTGGCCAGCTTGCAGGAGGTGGCGCGCGTGCTGCTGTCGAGCGGCTACCAGCCGCGCCGCACGCTGCAGTTCATCGCCTACGCCGCCGAGGAGGTGGGCCTGCGCGGCTCGGCGGCGATCGCAGCCGACTATAAGGCCAAGGGCAAGAAGGTGGTCGGCGCCTTGCAGCTGGACATGACCAAATACAAGGGCTGCACCAACGACGTGACAATGATCACCGACTACACCAACGCCGCACAGAACAATTTCGTCAAGAGCCTGGCCGCGTTCTACCTGCCCACGCTGACGGTCAACGACAGTGCATGCGGCTATGCCTGCTCCGACCACGCCTCTTGGACGAACAACGGCTTTGTCGCCTCGTTCCCCTTCGAGGCGCCGATGGGCCAGCACAGCCCCTACATCCACACGGCGCAGGACACCCTGGACAAATCCGGCAACACGGCGAACCACGCGATCAAGTTCAGCCGCCTGGCCCTGGCCTATGCGGTGGAACTGGGCAGCGACGGGCCTGCGCCCGCCGCCGCCAAGCGCTGACAGCGGTCAGGGTGCCGACAGTTCGGCCTGGCGCAAGGTGCTGCCAGACGCGTTCTTCAGCGCATTCAGCCACGACGCCAGCCGCGACTTCGTGAAAGACGAGGCGGTGTTGTAGCTGTTGCGCAGTTGCGCCGAGTCGCTGCCGTTGTTGTAGAGCTCCTTCTCGCCGGTGTCGTACTCGAGGTAGGTGGTGCCGTCGGTGAGGCGCAGGCCCAGGAAGCCGTCGATGCTGGGGCCGGCCGGGCGGATGCGGTCGAACGGGTCGGGCGGCTCGCGCAGCCCGTTTTCCTCGAAGGCTGCCGGCGAGGTGCCGGCCGGGTGGTCCAGCAGCTGGGCTTGGCGCCAGCTGCTGGGTGTCTGGCCCCGCAGGAACGGCATCAGAGAGCGCCCGTCGACATAGCTGGGCGTGGCCACGCCGGCGATTTCGGCGAAGGTCGAGGCGTAGTCGACGTTGGCCGTGAGGTGGTCGATGCTGCGGCCGGAGGGCACGCCAGGCCCGCGCACCATCAGTGGCACGATCAGGTCCTCTTCGAAGCCGGTGTTCTTGCCCGACTCCAAACGGTGCTGGCCCTGGTGGAAGCCGTTGTCCGAGGCGAAGAAGATGTACGTGCTGCCCAGCTGGCCCTTGGCCTGCAGGGTGTCGACGACCGCCTTCACCATCTCGTCCACGGCCAGCAGCGACTGCCGGCGGCTGCGGTAGAGCTTGTCGATGTCCTTGATCTGGGTCGAGTTCAGCAGCGGCTGGCTGCGCACCCAGCTGGGCTTGTCGCTCACATCGCTCTCGTTGAACGACGAAGTGCGCGGCGCCTGGATGCCCTTGAACGACTTCTCGTGCCGTGGCGCCGGGGTGGCCGGCGAATGCGGTGCGAACGGGGCGATGTAGGCGAAGAAGGGCTGGCTGGGGAACTGGTCCACCGAGCGGCGGATGAAGTCGGTGGCCTTGGCGGACAACACATCAGTGATGTAGTGACTCTCGGCGATGCCGTAGCTCACCGTCGTCCCGTTCTGGTTCATCGTGTAGTCGAAGCCCTTGTACGGCGTGCCGCCGTTCGGGCTGTACCACTCGGTCCAGCCCGGCGGGATGTAGGTGGCCGAGGGAGCTGTGTCAGGGTAGCCGTTCAGGTACTTGCCGAACAGCGCCGTGCGGTAGCCACTGTTCTTCAGCCAGGTGGCTACGGTGGAGGCCTCCAGGCCGAGCGCGTAAGTGGTCTCGAAGCCACCTTCGGGCAGGCCGTTGGTGAAGATGGTGGTGTTGTGCGCGAACTGCCCTCGCAGCCCGGTCACCCGGGAGGGGCAACAGAGCGACAGGCTCACGTAGTGGCGCCTGAAGTTGGTGCCCGGGTTGGTGATCAGCGAGCGGACCTGGGTCATCTGGGCAGCGGCGGCCGTGTCCAGGTCGTCGGTCAGGATGAAGACGATGTTCGGCGCCTTGGCCAGGGCCGTCGTAGACAAAGCCAAGCCGAGCGCTGCGGCTCCCAAGCCGCGGCGAATATGGTGGTGCATGAAATTCCCTCGTGAGTTCGCGTTA
>CAYJEC010000326.1:0-4459 GCA_964369025.1 uncultured Ideonella sp.
CGGCGGGCAGGCCAGGACGTCCCTCGTGACCGAGCAAAGGGTGCTGCGCCAGCGGCAGCACCTTCTCACGCAGGCGCCTGCCAAAGGTTCGCGCGCGCGCGGGGCTGTCCTGGGCGATGTAGCGAACGATGCTGCGCAGGTCTTCCAATGCCTTGGGGCGCCATGCGATGCTGAAGTCGCCTCCCGACATCAACCACCGAGCTCCGGCCGCCAGGCATGGACGATGGCCTTGAACTCGGCCTCGAAGCCCAGGCTGTCGGGGTAGCGGTGGATCCTGCCGATCAAGCCGAAGACGATCGTCATGTCAGCCACGATGGCGGCATCCAGGGCCCACAAGGAAGTCAGGTCGAAGGCGCCACAGCTACCACTGTTCCACCAGGCCAGCAGGAAGTCCGCCACGCGCCGGCTCTGGCCGGAGTTGCGTTGCGCGTGTGCCAGCAGACGTTCGAGCGCGGCCGCTTCGTCGGCCGTGATTGGAGTGGGCGGCGCCTCACTCGCCGCGGCCAGCATCGCCTGGGCGATGACGGTCTCGGGCTGCCGAAGTGGGGTGCTCACGCGCCGGCCCTCCGCGCGGCCCGTGCCGGCTTGTCGCACCGGTTCTCGATCGCGTCGATCTCCGCGTCCATTGCGGCCATGGCGTCGTCGTGCGGGATGCTCGGATGCTGATCGTCCAGCGACGCCTGGATCTCGGCGGCCAGCCAGCGGTTGTGGGCGGCGGCCTGGTGGGCGGTGCGCATCGCTTCGGCCTGGCTGGCGCGGCTGCGGCTCATGTCTTTCTGGTCGGGGTCCCAGTCGGTGGCGTCCAGTTGCGCCACGGCGATGCCGATCTCGCGCAGCAGGATCATGGCTGAGGCCGGGTTGCCGAAGCGGCGCGGCTCGGTGCTGCGAGCCTTGGCCAGCACAGCTTGCTGGCCACTGCGGGTGGCGATGCGCAGCATGAAGGCGCCGCCCTGGCCCTTGAGCGTGACGCCGGCGACGCCGCCGGCGGCCGCAGTGGCGCGCAGTTGTTCCAAGGTCATGCTGTGCATAGCGTCGATCACAATGGCGATGGAAGCATTGTGCGTGTTTGACAGAAGACGTGCAACGATCAAGGCTGCGCCGGCGCGGATTCGGCGAGAACCCTAAGGTGGCCTTAGGCGAAGCCGGCCAGGGTGCACACGGTCGAGTGCACCTTGCAGAGGAGATCCACGACGCCCTGGTGCGCTGATAGCGACCGCCAAATGCTAGATTCGAGCGCTCCGCAGTTCGAGTCCAGGTGTGCGACGCCTCGATTGACACCACTTCGGGTGCAAAACTGAATGAGTGACGATATTAGTTATGTCAACTTATCGGCGCGTTTCGCATGCGAACACGCGCCGTCGCGAGGTCGTTGAGGCACCACTTGGAGCGCACTCCCGTGCGGACTGCCCATCCGGTTAACCACGGGATCGCCTTGGCACTCACCTTCGTGTGACACTCCCAGTGTTCAAAATGCTGCGCCGCAGCGGAGGACTGAACTGGGGCCATGACGATGACGACCGCCACCAAGACCGCGACGAAGAGCCGACCGAAGGTGCTGACCAGCAGGAACGCTGCTGGTCTGGCGTCGCTCGGGGTTCAAGCGCCGACCGGCCCTGGTGTGATGCGCCTCAGCGATCCGGCCCTGAAGCCCGACATTGCCAAGCTCAAAGAGAAGCTTCGCAGTGACCCGGCATTCGCCCTCAAGACACTGCAGAGCGCGGGCATCGCAACGGCGACTGGAAAACTCACGAAGCGGTTCAAGGGCTGATAGAGCCGGCCCGGCCGTATGTGGGACCTCTACAAGTTCCAGCCCAGCTTCGTCCTCGGGTTTCACGGCTGCGACAAGTCCGTCGCAGAACGAGTGCTTGCAGGTGCCGGCAAGCCACATCTTCGACGCAGCACAAACCACTACGATTGGCTCGGCAACGGCATCTACTTCTGGGAGTCGAGCCCAAAGCGTGCCATGGAATGGGCCGAGTTCGTGCGGGACAACCCGTCCGTCTCGAGCGGCAAAGTAGAGACGCCCGCCGTGGTGGGCGCGATCATCGACCTCGGTTACTGCGGCACACTGCACGACCGCGCCTTCCTGAGCGAACTTCGCCAGGCCCATGACCTTCTGAGCCAAGCTTCGACGTCTGCCGGGGTTCCGATGCCGACGAACGCCGGGGGACGAGACAAGCCGCGCCGCCAGTTGGACTGCGCGGTGATCGAGTTCATGCACACGATCCGACAGGCAGAAGGGCTGACGCCGTACGACACCATCCGGTCGGTATTCAGCGAGGGCGATAACCTTTACCCCGGGACCTTGTTCACCGAGAAGAGCCACATCCAGTTGGTGGTACGGGACGAGCGCCGTATCCGCGGGTACTTTCGGCCAATCGAGGAGTAGCGCTACTTCCGCTCGGCGCGCGCCACGTGCGCCGCGGCAGCACTTACATCGGGCACGGGACGCATCCGGACGTCTCTTTGATCGGCAAGCGCCTCGATCTGGGCGAGTACCTGTCGCCTCACGGGATGTCGATGATTGCCGACCAAGACCAGTTCGAAGGAACCTGGCCTCTCTTCCGGCAACAGACCAATGAACCTCGGCCGCTGGCTAACGAAACGACGCAGCGCCTGCAGTTCGTAGAGTTTGCCGAAGGCCCGCTCGGCACTGCCTTCGATGCCCCGCTGACTCTCGGTCAGTTGCATGAAAAAGCAGGCAAGGTTCTGTCCGAGGAAGTCGACACGAAGAGGCTGACTGTTGTCGACGATGTTCAGCGGCCGATTGAAGCGCGGCACCAGGTGTTCCGTCCGCGGATTGCCCTTCACGTGTTGCCTGACACGCCTCACGATGTTCGATGCCCGCTGCTGAGCAGGCAACGAGTAAGCCGACATCAGTTGGTGCAGGGCGCTCTGTTCCTGAAGCAGAAAGGACGACGCAGCTTCGACGCTCTGAGCCGTGAAGGCGTCCTCGCGCACGAGTTCGGCAGTCTCGAAAGGTGGCACCCAAGGCCCCGGATCCATCGCCGACCAATGCTCGGCCAGGGACCTGCACATGGCCTGCGCCAAAGTAGCCAGTGCCACCCCCGCACCGCCGAAAGCGTGTTCAGCCTTCTCTGCATCGAGCGCAGTCCGAATGTGTACCGATCCGTCCAAGAGTTGAAGGACGACACCGGCGGTGACCCGCTCGCTCGACACTAGCCCAGGGCTGAACTGAATGAGCGCCCTTCGGCCGCTCACTCGCCCGGGTTCGGCAAGTTCAGTTGAGGATGTCCCAGGCGATTGCACAGTAGTGTGTGAGTGATGAGAAGTCGGTTTCGAACGAAGTTCAGCAACTGAGTTCGTTCTCGCTTTGTGTGCCAGCGTCGAACACCGGTCGCCGCGATCGCCTCCTCGAGATTTAGGGCAAGCGTGTTGTGGTTCAGCCAGTGCTGCACCCACTTCAAGTGCTCCGCGCGATCGGCCGGCGGGAACGCGGACTCGATCATCGTGGCCAGCACGTTGGGAAAGGCCTGCTCTTGAAGGGACTTCAGAGACGACGCCTCGGCCGCTTTGCCGCCAAGTGCCTGGGCGTGATCAATCAGCCAGAGGTTCTGAGCCGCAAAGACGATGTTCCCCAGATTCCGATCGGGGTTGGCCATCCACTCGTCGAACGCTGTCGTCGGCAACAGCTGCCTCCAGGTCATCACGAGACGTAGTGCATGCTCGCTGTCTTCGCGCAGGAGTTGGGCACAACTGTCTCCTCCGACCGAGGCACTTCCGAACGCCAAAGTCGCGTCCGCCTCCTGGTCGATCAGCCGCGACGACGGTAGGTCACCTCGCCGAATCTTGACGATCAACGGTTCGGGGACCGGTAGGCCGATGGCGCGGCCGATCACCGCGCATACCAGTTCCGCAACGATGTGCCGGGCGGTTCCGATTCGCAAGTAGAGAGGAACGTCGTCGTCCTGTCCCGATTCGGTGTATCCCGTCCCAACCCAGAGCTCGTCACTGCGTCGCCTGGGGCTCCGGCGCTTGACGCGTATCGCGCCCTTGTTGAGCCGGAGCACACGTACAGGCGCAAGCAACGGTAGCGCACCGATCGGTTCAGGACCCAGGTCCCGATCCAGCAGCGTTATGCGCCGAATGGCCTGTTGGGCCGGGACGATTCTTTTCCGCTGTGATTCGCCAAGCACGTGGAATTCTTGAAGGATGATGCGGCTGCTTGCACTGCGCGAGCAAATCGCGCAGATCTTTTGGGCATTGCTTCGATGGTCGGAGCGATGCTCGCCAAAGCGACTTTAGCCGAGGCGACAGCACCTACACCTTCTCTTGCCACCGGGAGGCGCCTAGTGGAAGTCACGGCTCGCCGTCGACAGCCCACCGAGTAGCGCCGTCAGATCCTCGACATGCCCCGCGATCAGATTGCGCACGTCGCCGTCACGCTGCCAGGTGCCCTTCACCGCCATCAGCTTTGAACGCAGCAGCGGCCCGCGCA
>CAYJEC010000327.1:0-695 GCA_964369025.1 uncultured Ideonella sp.
GGCGAGCGCAGCGTCACCCTGCGTCGCCAGGGTGGTGTGCCGCTGATGTTCGCCGGCTACCACGTTCCTCCTGGCGCCCACCAGGACACCGCGGCCCTCGAACTGCTCGGTTTGGTGATGTCCGACGTGCCTTCGGGCCGCCTGCACAAGCGTCTGGTGGACGCCCAACTCGCCGCCAGCGTGTTCTCCTGGAACGCGACCCTGGCCGATCCAGGCTTCATGCTCTTCGGTGCCCAACTGGCCCCCGGCCAGGATGCCGACAAGGCCCGAGTCGCGATGCTGGAGACCCTGGAATCGATCGCCCAGCAGCCGGTCACCGACGAGGAACTCAACCGGGCCCGCGCCAAATGGTTGAAGGACTGGGAACTGCGCTACACCGATCCGGAGACGGTGGGCGTGGCGCTGTCGGAGACGGTGGCCCAAGGCGACTGGCGCCTGTTCTTCCTGCTGCGAGACCGGGTCAAGGCGGTCGCCACGGCCGACCTGAACCGCGTGGCCACCGAACGCCTGCTGCGCGACAACCGCACATTGGCCAGCTACGTGCCTACCGAGAAGCCCATCCGGGCGCCCAAGCCGGCGAACGTGGATGTGGCGCATGAAATGAAGGAGTTCAAGGCGGTGGAGACAATGGCCACGGTGGCCGCCTTCGACGCCTCGCCGGCCAACATCGAGGCCAGAACGCAGCGCTTCGAGAT
>CAYJEC010000327.1:705-4447 GCA_964369025.1 uncultured Ideonella sp.
CCCGGCCTGGCTATCCAGATTGGGTTTGGGAGACGCTTCGAGATCGCGCCGGGCCTGAAGGTGGCGCTGCTGCCCAAGCCCAGCCGGGGTGATGCGGTCACCGCCCAACTGTCGCTGCGCCTGGGCGACGAGGCCTACTTGAAGGGTCAATCCACCGCAGGCGAGATGCTGGCCTCGTTGCTCGACAAGGGAACCCGCAGCCTGAGCCGCCAGCAAGTACAGGACAAGATGACGGCGCTGAAGGCCGAGATCCAGTTCGGAGGCAGCGCCGAGACCTTGCAGGCCAGCGTGTTGACCACACGCGACAACCTGCCGGCGGCCATCGAACTGATGGCCCAGATGCTGCGCGAGCCGGCCTTCCCGGCCGACGGGCTGGAGGAGGTGCGCCGCCAGGTGCTTTCGAGCATCGAGGAGGCTCGCAAGGAGCCCGAAGCGATCGCTGACGACGCGCTGGACCGCCATGGCAACCCCTACCCGGCCGACGACGTGCGCCATGCGCGCAACTTCGACCAGGCCCAGGCCGAGGCCAAGTCGGTCAATGTGGCGCAGATCAAGGCCTTCCACGAGCGGTTCGTGGGCGCCGGGACGGCGCAGTTCGCCGCTGTCGGTTCGCTGGATCCGGCCGCCGTGCGCACCGCCCTGGAGAAGGCGTTCGGCGGTTGGCGCTCGGGGGTAGCCTTTGCCCGTGTTCCTCGGCCGCTGGTGGCGGCGCCACCCACGCGGCTGGTCTTCGAGACGCCGGACAAGCAGAACGCGACATTGCTGGTGCGCCTGCCGCTGCCGCTGAAGGAACTCGATGCCGACCAGGCGCCGCTGATGGTGGCCAACTTCGCAGTGGGCAGTGGCGGCAATTCGCGCCTGTGGAAGCGTATCCGCGAGACCGAGGGCCTGAGCTACGACGTGCGCAGCCAGCTTCAATGGAACGCCCAGGATGCCAACACCCTGTGGCAGGCCAGCGCGATCTTCGCGCCGCAGAACCGTGCCAAGGTCGAGACCGCGTTCAAGGAAGAAATCGAGCGGGCGTTGAAGTCAGGTTTCACAGCGGCCGAGATCGCCCAGGCCAAGGCCGGCCTGCTGAGCTTCCGACGCCTGTCGCGCGCACAGGATGGCGCGCTGGCCGGGGGGCTGGCCAACAACACCTACCTGGGCCGCACCTTCCAGGTGGCGCAGCAGTTGGACGACGCGATCGCCGCAGTCACGCCGGAGCAGGCGGCGGCGGCCTGGCGCAAGTACATCGATCCGCAGCGCTTCGTGATGGCTGTGGCCGGAGACTTCAAGGGGAAGTGAGTGCGGCCGCCTTGAAGGGCGTTCGCTCCCGCAATTCGTCGAGGTAGGCGCTGATTCCCTGGCCCTCCCGAGCCAGGAAATCCTCGACGGCGCGGGCGAACTGTGGGTGGGCGAGCCAATGGGCGGAGGCGGTGGGCGTGGGCGTCAGGCCGCGCGCCATCTTGTGTTCCCCCTGGGCGCCACCCTCGAAGCACTGGTAGCCCTGAGCGATGCACCATTGCAGGGGCTGGTAGTAGCAGGCCTCGAAGTGCAGGCAGGGCACATGCTCGGTCGCGCCCCAGTAGCGCCCCCATGCCCACCGCCGTTCGGCATCGATCGCCACCAGCGAAGCGGCCAGTGGCTCGCCGTTGCGCAACGCGATGAACATGACCCAATGCTGCGAAAGCTGTCGGCCCATGCCCAGGAAGAAGTCCAGGCTCAAGTAGGGTGTGGATCCGTGCGCCGCATAGGTGAGGCTGTAGCAGTGGTGGAAGAAGCGCCAATCCGCATCGGTGATCTCGGTGCCGACACGGACCTGGAAGCTGACGCCTGCTTCCGCCACACGTCGGCGCTCCTGCTGGATCTTCTTGCGTTTCTCGCGCTGCAGCGCTGCGGTGAAATCGGCGAAGTCTGCATACGGCACATCGGGCCGGTTGCGCCAGTGGAACTGCACGCCGTGGCGGACCATCCAGCCCTCGGCACGGGCCGCCTCGATGTCGTCATCATGGGGAAACAGCAGGTGTGCCGACGACAGGCCCGATTGCATGGCCAGGGACTGCAACGCGCTCAGCAGGATTCGCCGGTCTGCTGAATCGCGGGCCAGCAGGCGCGAGCCCGGAACCGGCGTGAAGGGCACTGCGGCCAGCAACTTCGGGTAGTAGTCGAGGCCGTGTCGGCGGTAGGCATCTGCCCAGGCCCAGTCGAACACGTACTCCCCGTACGAGTGGCTCTTCAGGTAGGCCGCCACCGCACCTGCCAGCACTTCACCTCGGTACAGCGCGACAAAGGCCGGCGCCCAGCCGGTCTCGGCCACCGCGCACCCGCTCTGGTGCAACAGCGCGAGAAACTCGTGGCGCAGAAAAGGTGTCGGAGACGCCTGTTCGGCCAGCAGGTGGTTCCATGCTGCCGGGTCGATTTCACCTGGGTCGCGATGGACCCGAATGACATAATTCGCCGCTTCGCCCTTCCCGTTGTCGCCCATGCCCAGCCCGGTCACCGTTTCAGTCGCTCTGGCGCAGATCAACGCGACGGTGGGCGACCTGCCCGGCAATGCACGCCGCATCGCCGAGTGTGCCCGTGCGGCGCACGCGCAGGGAGCGCTGGTGGTGCTGGCCCCCGAACTGAGCCTGACCGGTTACCCGCCGGAAGACCTGTTGCTGCGCCCGGCCTTCATGCAGGCCTGCGAGCAGCAGTTGCTGCAGTTGGCTGAAGACTTGGCCGATTGCGAGGGCTTGCATGTGGTGGTGGGGCACCCGCAGGTTTGGGGCGATGCCGCGGATCTTAGGTCCAAGTCGTTCTCCCTGCCGCGGCGCTTCAATTCGGCCTCTGTGCTCTCAGGGGGGCAGGTCGTGGCCACCTATTGCAAGCGCGAGTTGCCCAACTACCAGGTCTTCGACGAACGCCGCTACTTTGCGTCCGGGCGGGACGCCGAGCGCGGCGCGGTGGTCTTCGAGGCCGGCGGCTTGCGGTTTGGCCTGCTGATCTGCGAGGACGCCTGGTTCGGCGAGCCCGCCGCTGCGGCCCAGGCAGCCGGGGCGCAGGTGCTGTGCGTGCTGAACGCCTCGCCCTTCCACCTGGACAAGCACGGCGAGCGTGAGGAGCGCATGGCCGCCCGGGCACGCGCGAGTGGCATGCCCTTGCTGTACGCCCACCTGGTGGGCGGGCAGGACGAGGTGGTATTCGACGGCGCCTCGTTCGCGGTGGATGCGACCGGAGAGATCCAGGCGCGTGCGGCCAGTTTCGAGATGGAGACGTTGATGCTGGAGGTGAGCAGCGACGGCAAGGTGCACGGCCCGGTGTCTCCAGTGCCCGATCAGGACGAGCAGGCCTGGGGCGCCCTGGTCACCGGCGTGCGCGACTACTTGGGCAAGAACGGTTTCCCAGGCGCGATCATCGGCCTGTCGGGCGGTATCGACTCGGCCCTGGTGCTGGCGGTGGCGGTGGACGCCTTGGGCGCAGACAAGGTGAGGGCAGTGATGATGCCGTCGCCCTACACGGCCGAGATCTCCTGGCTCGATGCCCGCGACATGGCTGCCCGCCTCGGCGTGCGCTACGACGAGATCGACATCGCGCCCATGTTCGGCGCCTTTCGCGACGCCCTGGCGAGCCAGTTCGCCGGCCTGGCTGAGGACACCACCGAGGAAAACATCCAGGCCCGCGTGCGCGGCACCTTGCTGATGGCCCTGTCCAACAAGACCGGCGCCATCGTGCTGACCACCGGCAACAAGAGCGAGATGGCCACCGGGTATTGCACTTT
>CAYJEC010000328.1:0-4442 GCA_964369025.1 uncultured Ideonella sp.
CGCGGTCTGCCCGGATCAGGCTTTGCGCCAGCATCAGGTACGACAGGTTGGCTTCGCGGATCTCGGCCAGGATCTGGTTGGTGTCCATCAGTTCGCTCCAGGGGGTTCGTTTCAGGAAGAGACTTTGTGTCTCGGCTTGGGATCAACTGTAAGGACCGAAACAGGATGGAAACATCGGTTTACTTCCACGGCTTGAGTCCCGCTTCTTCTGTGGGGCCTGTCAGGCAAATTCCTACAAGGCCCGTCATCCGCAGCTGACCAGAGCCCCGCCAAATGCACTGGAATGCGGGGATTCTTCAGGGGATAGGCGTCAGGCTGGCGCGCGGATCATGGCGGCATGACACAAGCTGCCCTTGGCGCCCTTGCCACCCAGGTGCTGCCGCCCGCCCTCGTCGTGATCGGTGGTGGCACGGCCGGCGTGCGGCCAGTGGCTGCCGCCGCCGACCCGCAGCTCCTCAAGGCCCTGCCGGCGGCAGCGCGCGTGCTCGAACTCGGAGCCGGCTCGGCTGCGCTGGCGCGTGCCTACAAGGCCAGGCACCCGGCAAGCCATTGGACGGCGGTCGACATGCGGTCGGCCCCGGCTGCCCGGCCCGATGCCAACCCGCAGGCGGTGGACCAGTGGTGCCATGCCGCAGGCCTTGACGGGTTGCCCGCAGGCGCCCACGACCTGCTCGTTGTTACCGACGTGCTTCCCTGGCTGGCCGATGCAGGTGCCTGCCTGCGCAGCCTGGCCATGCTGGCAGCGCCCGAGGCACGCCTGCTCCTGAGCGTGGACAACCACGCCAGCCTGGGCACGCTGGAGCGCATCCTCGAAGGCGACCTGACCGCCGAGGCTAGGCTGTCGCCGGCAGACGGCCAGCCCCGGCTGATGTCACCGGCCTCCGTGTACAAGCAGTTGATGGATGCCGGCTGGATGCCGACGCTGGCGGACCACCATGCCGAGGTCCCTGCCCCCGGCAGCCTGATCGCCACGGTCAAGGCTGCGTTGTCACAGGCAGGGGCTGCCACCGGTTGCCCGGAGCGCGTGCATGGCATCGACCGCATGCTGATCGAAGCCCGCCGCACTTTCGCCGGCGCTTCGACGCGTCCTGGCCCCGCCCTGTTCAGCGTGCTGGTGCCCACCACCCACGAGAGGCAACTGCGCCTGAACGTGGAGCAGTCACCAGGGTTGGCCGAGGTGGGTGCGCGCATCGTCTCCTACCGTGGTGCGACCAGCCCTGCCCAGGCGTTCGAGCAGGGCCTGGCGCATGCCGACGCCGACTGGATCCTGCTTTGCCACCAGGACGTCTATTTTCCCGCCGGCTTCGGCGAGCAACTGAATGCGCTGCTGCACGGCATCCCGGCCGGGGAGCGGGCCCGCACGCTGATCGGCTTTGTCGGCCTGGCCGCCAAGCGCGACGGCAGCGGCACCGAGACGGCCGGCTTCGTGATCGACAGGCTTCACCGTGCCGACCACCCAGCCGCCGATACGGCCGTGTCAATCGACGAGTTGGCGATCGTGATGTCGCGCGACAGCATCCACCGCATCGACCCCACGCTGGGGTGGCACCTTTGGGCCACCGATCTGTGCCTGGCCTCGATCTGCACCCGCCAGGTGTTCCCGCGTCTGGTGCGGTTGCCACTGTTCCACAACTCGCGCACCGGCTGGAAGTTGCCCACCGGCTTTGCCGACGCGGCCCACCGCCTGGCCGCCAAGTGGCCGGCCTTCGGCCCGATCCCTACCCTGTGCGGCACGATCGACGCCGCTTTCCTGGCGTCCCACCCGAAAGCTTCGAAATGAGCTGCATCACCACCTTGATCCCGGCCTACAAGCCCGACTACCTGGGCGAGATGTTTCTCGGCCTGCGGCGCCAATCGTTCCGCGATTTCCGGGTGATCCTTTCGGACGACAGCCCCGGCGGCGTGATCACCGACATGGTTCGTGACGGACGGTTCGGCCCGCTCGCCGCCGAACTCAACCTGACCGTGGTCAAGGGGCCCGGCAATGCCCGCCTCAACCACCAGCACCTGATCAACCAGTGGGCTGGCAGTGGCCCGGCAGCAGATGGGCTGGTGCACTTCATGCTCGACGACGACGTCGTGTTTCCCGAGTTCTACCGGAGCCACGTCGAGGCCCATGCCGGCGGCAATTACGCACTCTCGGTCAGCCCGCGTTGGCTGAGCCAGGGCGACAGCCGCCCGGGCTGGACGCTGCCGTTGCCGACCTTCGTCACCCAGAGCCCGCTGCGTGCGGTTCCAGTGAGCCCGAAGCAGCTGTTTGCCTCGGTGGTTCCGGGTTGCGAAAACTGGCTGGGCGAACTGAGCAACATGGTTTGGTCCGCCGAGGGCATCCGGCACTACCCCAAGCCGCCCGCCAACGGCCTGTCGTACTACGGGCTGCTGGACATCAGCGCCGTGCTCGAAGCCGGCCGCACGCTGCCGCTGGTGTTCGTGCGGGACCACCAGAGCGTCTTCCGCCAGCACGCCGGGCAGAGCACGCACACGGCGAAGTCGCACAGCCACCGGGTTTCGATGCTGGTCTGGGCCGCCTGCGCACTGCATGCGTGGAAGGAAAAGCGCGTCTCCGACGCCGAGGCCGCCAAGGCCATCGGCATCACCGTGCAGCGTTGCCTGAAGCTCTACGGCGAGCAGGACGAGGCCATGAACGGCTTCTATGCCCTGGTGCAGCACCAGGGCACCTCGCTGGCTCGTCTGCACGAGGCCTTCACCGCCTATTGGCTGGCACTGCTGGGCAGCCACCCCAGCACCGCTGCGGCCACCTACCTGCCAGCCGTCGAGCTCCGGCCCGACACCGTGGCCGCCTGACGAAGGAGAACCCGCCATGAGCCAACCCAACCCGATCTTCGTCACCCAGCCGGACTTGCCGCCGCTGGCCGACTTCCTGCCCTACCTGGAGAAGATCTGGGACAACCGGGTGCTGACCAACGGCGGGCCCTTCCACAAGCAGTTCGAGGCCGAGCTGGCCGCGTACCTGGGCGTGAAGCACATCTCGCTGTTCACCAACGCGACCATCGCCCTGGTGACTGCGCTGCAGTCGCTGCGCATCACCGGCGAGGTGATCACCACGCCGTACTCGTTCGTGGCCACCGCGCACTCGCTGCTGTGGAACGGCATCAAGCCGGTCTTCGTCGACATCGATCCTCTGACGCTGAACCTCGATCCGGCCAGGATCGAGGCGGCCATCACGCCGCAGACCACGGCCATCATGCCGATCCACTGCTATGGCACACCGTGCGACGTGGAGGCCATCCAGCGCATCGCCGACGACTACAACCTGAAGGTCATCTACGACGCCGCCCATGCCTTCGGCGTGCGCCGCGAGGGCGAGAGCGTGTTGACCCATGGCGACCTCTCGGTGCTGAGCTTCCATGCCACCAAGGTCTTCAACACCTTCGAGGGCGGGGCCATCATCAGCCCGGATGCGAAGACCAAGCAGCGCATCGACCACCTGAAGAACTTCGGCTTCGTGAACGAGACCACGGTGGTGGCCACCGGCATCAACGGCAAGATGAGCGAGTTCAACGCCGCGCTCGGCCTGCTGCAACTGCAGCACGTGGGCCGCGCCATCGAGCGCCGCCGCCAGGTCGACACGCTGTACCGCGACCTGCTCGGCGGTCTGCCGGGGCTGCGCATGGTGGACAAGCCGGCCAACGCGACCGCCAACCAGAGCTACTTCCCGATCCTCGTGGGCCCCCAGTTCACGGTCAGCCGCGATGCGCTCTACCAGCGCTTGAAGGACCAGGGCATCCACGCTCGCCGCTACTTCTACCCTCTGATTTCGGATTTCCCGATGTACCGCGGCCTGGCCTCGGCCGACCCAGCGGGCCTGCCGGTGGCACGCGCCGCTTCGGCGCAGGTGTTGTGCTTGCCGATCTACCCGGCGCTGACGGACGAGGATGTGTTCCGCATTGTCGACGTGATCCGCGCTGCCTCGCGCGCGGTGGCGCCGCTGGGCATGGCGGCAGCCGGGATGGTGCCCAGCGCGCCGGTGTTGCTCGCGGCCTGACTTCAGCCGCGCAGGCTGGTCAGCCGGAACAAGGGCCGGTTGAGGAATTCGCCCAAGCTGTCTTCGCGCGCCAGGTTGCGCGCGTTGACAGGTTCGTACACGCCACTGCGCGGATCGACCACGGCGATGTCAACGACACGCCAACGGCCAGCGGTGCCCGCGCTCACGAAGTCGATCAGTTCGGCCTTGGTACCGTGGGCGAACAAGGGCCGCGTGCGGTCGCCCTTCCAGTTGAAGCCCAGTTGCAGCCAGCAGTGCCGCGTGTGGGTGGCCAATCGGTTCAGCGCCGCGAGCATTTCGAGCTTGGCCGAATCGAGGTCCAGGGCCGGGTCGCCGAAGTCGTCGCCCAGATGATGCAGCACGTTCAGGCAGAGGGTCAGGTCGAAGTGTTCGGCGCCGGGCTCGGCAAAGCTGTAGTAGCCGGGCCGCACCTCCA
>CAYJEC010000329.1:0-4439 GCA_964369025.1 uncultured Ideonella sp.
GCACGTCGACCATCTGCGAGGTCGGCTGCAACTCGTGCCTGCGCAGCTTGTCCAGCAGGGTCTCCATGTGGTGCGTCAACTCGGCCACGTCGGAGAAGCCGAAAGTCGCGGCGCCACCCTTGACGGAGTGCGCGCAGCGGAAGATGGCGTTCATCTCCTCGTCGTCTGCTGCGTCGATGTCGAGTTCGAGCAGCTTTTGCTCCATGTTCTCGAGGTTCTCGCCGGCTTCCTCGAAGAACACCTGATAGAACTGGGACAGGTCGATGCTGTCGCCCAGGCTGCTGTTGTCGCTCGTCGTTTCGGCCATGTCTGGCTCCTGATCCGTTGTGATTGCCCGTGTGCCCTGCGTCCCCGGAGGGTGTCAGCGGATGACCTTGCCGATCACCTCGATCAGCTTGGCCGGGTCGAATGGCTTGACGAGCCAGCCGGTGGCACCGGCGGCGCGCCCCGCCTGCTTCATCTGGTCACTGGACTCTGTGGTCAGGATCAGGATCGGCGTGGCCTTGAATTTCGGGTTCTCGCGCAGCTTCTTGGTCAGGCTGATGCCATCCATGCGGGGCATGTTCTGGTCGGTGAGCACCAGGTTGAAGTCCCGCGACGCGGCCTTCTCCCATGCGTCCTGGCCGTCCACCGCCTCGACGACGTTGAAGCCGGCGTTCTTGAGGGTGAAGGACACCATTTGGCGCATCGAGGGCGAGTCGTCCACGGCAAGAATCGAGTGCATCGTTGTTCTCCGGAAAGTTCTTGAAAGGGCTACGGGTCGGGTTGAAGCGGGGCGGGAAGGCGGGTGCTCAGAACAGCTCGATGGAGCCAGCGTCCATCTCGTCCTGGGTCACCGGGTTGGGCCGGCCGGGGCCGTCCTCGACGATGGCGGCACCGTCCTCGTCGTCGTCGCCCATCGCATCCCGGGCGATCCGGTCCGCGCAGCTGCGCAAGCGCTTCTGCGTGTGGGCAATCAGCTGGATCGCCATGTCGTGAAACTGCAGCGCGGTGATCGCGCCGGCCAGGTTCTGCATGGCTTCGTGCACCGCGCCGTGGTCGAACTCCGGCATCGTCGCCAGCGTCCGAAGCAATTCGTTGATCTGGCCGGTGGCTCCGTAGAAGTGGCCCGACAGCGTCTCGCTGGCGTCGTCCAGCAGGCGCTGCAACCGCTCCAGGTCGTGGCTGGCCACCATCAGGTGATCCTGCAGATCGGCGGCAGCCAGCAAAGGCAGGCCGGGGCCGGGATCCGGGACGGGGCTCTCGTTGTTCAGCATCGTTGCTCCGCAGTGCACGGTGGGTTCCTTCACGGTCGCCCTGCGCCAGCCCGGCTCGAATCCAGGCTGCCCGCGCGGTTTTCCGGCTGGGAAGTTGTCATTGATTTTTCGGCAGCCCCCTGCCCGGCGTTGGCCGGATGACGGGCTCAAAACACGGCTTATTCACTTCTCAAGGCTGTGTGCCGGCCGCCGGGGTGGCTGCGCGATACTTGGCCCATGAGTGGCGATATCGGAACAAATCGGCCCGGCCGTAGCCTTCGCGTGCTGCATATCGAGGATTCCGAGCTGGACCACGAGCTGGCGATGGCCCATCTGCGGCGCGGAGGAGCCCGGATCGAGGCCCACCGGGTCGACAGCGAATCGGCCTTTCGCTCGGCGCTGACCGAGCGCTGGGACATCATCCTGTCGGACTACAACGTGCCGGGTTTCTCGGGCTTGCACGCGCTGGACATCCTGCGCAACAGCGGTGTTCAGGTGCCGTTCATCCTGGTTTCAGGCGAAATCGGCGAGGATGTGGCGGTCTCGGCGATGCGCAACGGCGCCTCGGATTACCTGCTGAAGAACAACCTGGCCCGCCTGGCCCCGGCCACGGAGCACGCGATCGACGCCTACGACACCCTGCGTGCCCGCCAGGCCGCAGACCGGGAACTGGCGGTGTCCCGGCAGCGCCTGTCGGAGCTGGCCCAGCACCTGCAGACCAGCGTCGAGATGGAGCGCGCCGCCATTGCCCGCGAGATTCACGACGATGTCGGTGGCTCGCTCAGTGCGCTGAAGTTCGACCTCGCCTGGATGGCCCGCCACGCCAGCACGCCCGAGCTGAAGCAGCGCCTGGACGGCGCCATCGAGACAGTGACCCACGCACTGGAGGCCAGCCAGCGCATCATGCACAACCTGCGGCCGGCCATCCTGGAGCAGGGCCTGGTGGCGGCCCTGCAGTGGCTGGCCAACCGCTTCGAACGCCGCACCGGCGTCGTTTGCACCTTCCGCACCAGCCACGACAACCCCCAGCTGCCGCCGGGTGTTCCCCTGGTGGCCTACCGCGCTGCCCAGGAGGCGCTGACCAATGTCAGCAAGCACGCCCAGGCCACGCGGGTGAGCATCGACTTGTCATTGGCTCAAGGGGTGTTTTCGCTGGAGGTCAGCGACAACGGCCGCGGCCTGTCCGATGCCGATCTGGCCAAGGCGCGTAGCTTCGGCATCCGGGGCCTGCACGAGCGCGCGTCCACCGTGGGCGGCTGGGTCGACCTGTCCAGCAGCGCGGTCGGCACCACCCTGATACTCTCGATCCCACTGCAGGACGATGGGTTCCTTGGTGCCGAGGAGGGCCTTGAACTGAAGTCCGAACACGACCCCTCAGCCTGGGGAGACCTATGACCCGCGTGATCATCTGCGACGACCACGCCCTGATTCGGCGGGGCATTCGCGACACGCTGTCCGACGCCGCCGACATCGAGGTCATCGGCGAGGCAGGCGACTATGGCGAGCTTCGCGTGCTGCTGCGCACCGAGAGCTGCGACGTGCTGGTGCTGGACATCAACATGCCCGGCCGAAGCGGCCTGGATGTGCTGCATGTGCTCAAGGACGAGGGTTCCACCATCAAGGTGCTGGTGGTCAGCATGTACCCGGAAGACCAGTACGCGATCCGCGCGCTGCGGGCCGGGGCCTATGGCTACGTCAACAAGGGCGGCGACCCGCAATTGCTGGTGCAGGCGGTTCGCACGGTGGCCCAGGGCCGCAAGTACGTCACCCCAGAGATCGCCCAGATGCTGGTGGAGAGCCTGACCACCCCCGAGGTGGCCAATGCCCACGAAAAACTCTCGGACCGCGAACTGCAGACGCTGGTCATGATCGCTTCAGGCAAGCGCCTGGCCGACATCGCCGAGGACCTGAACCTGTCGCCCAAGACGGTCAGCGTCTACCGGGCCCGGGTGCTGGAGAAACTGGGCCTGTCGAACAATTCCGAGATGACGGTCTACGCCATCCGGAACGGCCTGGTCGGGCAGTAGCCGGCACCCGGCCTCGGCCGGCTACCGGCGGCGGAACGGCGCCCGGTACAGCCAGACCGGCTTGCCGGCCACGTTTCTCAGGCTGGCCTGAGGTGCCCAGCCCAGGGCCTCGAACTCCAGGCTGACCAGCCAGGCGCCGGGTTTCAGTTCGTTCCGGGCCTTTTCCACCGCCCGCGGCATGCTCTCTGGCCGCTGGAACAGATAGACGAGATCGCAACCCGACCAGTCAGTGGCCCAGATGTCGCCGCGCCGCACGGCGGCAAATCGGCAGCGCCAGCGGCAGGCCAGTGCCAGCGGCCAACTCCATTCGATGCCCTCGATTCGGGCCTGCGGATACTCGGCGTGCAGCGCGCGCAGGCCGTCGCCCAGGCCGCAGCCCATGTCGGCGATCCGGGCACCGGGCGCCAGCGGCGCCGCGCCGGCCAGGCCGGCCAGCGCTTTCGCGGGGGTTGGGAAGACGGGCGCGTCGCGCCAGGCCTGCATGGGGTAGACAGCCATCAGCAGCGCCAGCGGCAGCAGCCAGGCCCACGCGGGCAGACTGCCGGCCAATCCGCCCGAGACGACGATGGACAGGGGGAATCCGGCCACCAGGATCATCCGGCGCCAGATCGGTGCCGACAGGCGCCATGCCACCGCGGCCACCAGGGCCAACCCGACTGCGAAGGCCCACAGCGCCGTGATGCCGGCAGCCGGCAGGGCGGTGAAAAGCGCCCAGGCTGCCGCCCAGGTCAGCAGAGCGGGCAGGGGCCAGGCCAGTGTCATGGGCCCGATCGTAGTCGGGCGATCGGGTGACTGATCTACGCAACAGCGGGGCGCCTCTGCGGTAGATGCAACGCTGCCTGCTGGCTAGCATCTGCAGATTGCCTGCGCGACCCGCATTGAGCATGCCACTTGCTTAACCCGATTCGTCACCCACGATCAACGAGGAGAGTCCATGCACCACCGCCACGCCGCCGCCCCGGCCCACCCCCTGCACCGCCTCGCCGCCGCCCTGGCGCTGGCGGGCCTGGCTCCCGCCGCATGGGCCCAGGCCGAGGAGGCCGGGAAACTGCAGACCATCACGGTCACCGCCGAGCGGCGCAGCGAGAACATCCTCGAGGTGCCCAGTTCGATCAGCACCATCAACCCGGAACTTCTCGACGTGCTGGCCACCAGCGGGCAGGACGTGCGGGTGCTC
>CAYJEC010000330.1:0-4439 GCA_964369025.1 uncultured Ideonella sp.
TTCACCTACCTGCGCCGCCTGCCGTTCGACTCAATCAAGATCGACGGCATGTTCGTCCGGGACATGGACACCGACGAAGTCCACGACGGGATGGTGCGGTCGATGGCCGAGATGGGTCGCCTGCTGAACAAGCCCGTCGTCGCCGAGTGCGTCGAGACCGAGCGGGTGGCCGCCATGCTGGGTGCCCTGGGCATCGAGTGGGCCCAGGGGTACATCTACCACGTGCCCGAGCCACTCACTGCCGACTTGTTGCACGGCTGGATCGGCGCCGACTCGGACACCCAACGAGCAGCCTGAGCGGCTGTGGCTGCTGGCGCTGGTCAAGGCGCCATCGCAGCGTGCAGCACCGAGTCGAGCTCGGCCTTGAGTTTCCAGCCCTTGCCATCGTCGTACCACAGGCCATGCTCGTCCGGCCCGGCGTGGTAGACCCGGTAGGTCCAGAAGGCCCAGTGCATCTGGTGCTTGCGCATCAGGGCCAGCAGGTCGCGGGTGTAGGGCAGCACACCAGGCGCGGCACTGACGCAGCCGATCTGGTCTATGAACACCGGCACCTTGTTGCGCTCGCGAAAGTCCAGCGCCGGCTGAAACGCGGCGGCCAAAGCCGCTGCGTCCAGTTGCCGTGTCACCCCGCGACGGTCCCGATAGGCGCCGGGATAGACGATCGGGTTCGGGTTGAAGTCACCTCGCCGAGACGGCTTGCAGTACTCCGTGGGCAAGTAGAAGTTGGTGGCGTAGATCACCTTGTCGTCGACCCGGGTGTGCACGCCCTGCAGTTGCCCGATGTCGTAGTGGTCGTTGGGGCCGATCATCAGCGGCGTGCGCGTGTCGTACCGGCGAATGTGGGTGATCAGCTCCTCGTAGAAGCCCCTCAGCTGGGCCGTGGTCACCGGCTTCTTCGGGTGCGGCTCCGACAGCAACTCGTAGGCGGCGATCCGTGGCGTGTTGCGGTAGCGCTGCACGATGAAAGCCCAGGTGTCGAAGAACTCTCGCCTGAGCGCCGGATCGTTCCAGTAGTTGTTCTCGCGGCTGTCGCCCGCTCCTTTGTCAGAGCCCGCGAACAGCACGACCCACAGGCCCGCCTCCGTGGCCCAGCGTACCGTCTCGTCCAGCTTTGCCAGGCCCGCTGGGGAAAGGTTACCCGGGGCGCCGGATTGCCGTATGTCCGCCTTTGGGCCATTGAAGTACCAGCGGAACGGCAGCCGCACGACGTTGGCGCCGCGCTGAACGTTGGCCACGCCATCCTCGGGCAGTGCCGTCCCCCAGCGGCCCCAGTTGAAGCCCCGCAGCCAGATCGGCTTGCCGTCCGGCGTCAACAGTTGAGAACCGGAGACTGTCAGCCGTGCCGGTTCGGCTGGCGCCGGCGCCGTGCCTGCCGCACTGCCAACGCCGACCATCGACAAGGCCAGGACCGCAATGGCCCGGAGAGGTTGGCTGGTGAACGGGTTCATGACACCTCCAAAGCGGCATCTTAGTGTTGCGGCCCACCATCCGGCGCATTGAAATCAAACTCGGGCCGCTTTCAGGCCCGGTCCGACGACGGCCGGGTTCAGCCGAGCCAGCGCCGCGCGTTGTGGAACATCCGCATCCACGGGCTGTCGGCGGAGATGTCACCGGCGGCCCAGCTCATTTGCACGTTCCGGAACACGCGTTCGGGGTGCGGCATCAGCACGGTGAAGCGGCCGTCGGCCGTGGTCACCGAGGTCAGGCCGCCGGGGCTGCCGTTCGGATTGAACGGGTAGGCCTCAGTCGGCGCGCCGCTGCCGTCGACGAAGCGCATGGCGCGCTGCACCTGGGCTGGGTTGCCACGCTGCGAGAAATCGGCAAAGCCCTCCCCATGGGCGACAGCAATGGGCAGGCGGCTGCCGGCCATGCCCTGGAAGAAGATGGACGGGCTCTCCAGCACCTCGACCATGGACAGCCGGGCCTCGAACTGCTCGCTCTTGTTGCGGGTGAACTTCGGCCAGGCCTCGGCGCCAGGGATGATGGGGCTCAGCGCCGCCATCATCTGGCAGCCGTTGCACACGCCCAGAGCAAAGGTGTCCGGCCGGCCAAAGAAGGCCGCGAACTGCTCGGCCAGCACCGGGTTGAACATCACCGAGCGGGCCCAGCCTTCGCCGGCGCCCAGCGTGTCGCCGTAGCTGAAGCCACCACAGGCCACAAATGCCTGGAACTGGTCCAGCCGTGCACGACCGGCCTGAAGGTCGCTCATGTGCACGTCGTAGGTGTCGAACCCGGCCTTCGCCATCGCGTAGCTCATCTCCAGGTGGCTGTTCACGCCCTGCTCGCGCAGGATGGCGATGCGAGGCCGCGCCGTACCGATGAAGGCCGCAGCCTCGTTCGTGGCCGGATCGAAGCTCAATACCTGGTGCAGGCCGGCGTCACCGCCGCCCGCAGCCGCGTGCTCGCTGTCGGCGCAGGCCGGGTTGTCGCGCTGGCGGCTGATGCGCCAGCTGACCTCGTCCCAAACCTGATGCAATTGCACCAGCGGGGCACTGAACTGCGGCCTGGCGTCGCGCCAGACCTCGACCACCTGCTTGTCATTGGTCTTGCCGACCACATGGCTCAGGCGCGACAGGCCATGCTGGCGCAGCGTGGCGAGCACCGCGTCGCGGTCGGTCGACCTCACCTGGATCAACGCTCCCAGTTCCTCGTTGAACAAGGCCTTGAGCGTCAGTTCAGCGCGGCGGCCGCTGACCTGGCCAGCCCAGTTCTTGGAGTCGCCCACCTCGGCACGGCTGTCGGCGATGCCGTCGCCCTCGGTGACCAGCATGTCGACGTTCAGGCTGACACCGCACTGGCCGGCGAAGGCCATCTCGCAGGCGCTGGCCCACAGGCCGCCATCCGAACGGTCGTGGTAGGCCAGCAACTTGCCCTCTTCGCGGAGCTGATTCACCGCCGCGATCAGCGATTTCAGCAGGGCCGCGTCGTCCAGATCCGGCACCACGTCGCCAAACGCCTGCAGCGTCTGCGCGAGGATCGAGCCGCCCATGCGCGCCTGCCCCTGACCGAGATCGATCAGGATCAGTGTGGTGTCCCCGGGCTGCAACTGCGGGTTCAGCGTGCCGCGTACGTCGTCCAGGGTGACGAAGGCCGAGACGATCAGCGACACCGGCGCCACCACCTGCTTCTGGGTGCCGCCATCGGACCAGCGGGTGCGCATGGACAGCGAATCCTTGCCCACCGGCACGCTGATGCCCAGTGCCGGGCAGAGATCCATGCCCACGGCCTTCACGGTGTCGTACAACGCGGCGTCTTCGCCAGGTTCGCCACAAGCGGCCATCCAGTTGCAACTGAGCTTGACGCGCTCCAGTTGAAACGGCGCGGCCAGCAGGTTGGTCAGGGCCTCGGCCACCGCCATGCGGCCCGAGGCCGGTGCGTCCAGCGCAGCCAACGGCGTGCGCTCGCCCATGCTCATGGCCTCGCCACGGAAGCCCGCGTAGTCAGCCAAGGTCACCGCGCAATCCGCCACCGGCACCTGCCAGGGCCCGACCATCTGGTCACGGTGGTTCAGGCCACCCACGGTGCGGTCCCCAATGGTCACCAGGAAGCGTTTACTGGCCACGGTGGGGTGGCGCAACACGTCGAGCGCCGCCTTCTCGAGGGCCACACCGGTCAGGTCGAGCGCCGGCAAGCTGCGCGGCACGCGCTTGACGTCTCGGTGCATCTTGGGCGGCTTGCCCAGCAGCACCTCCATCGGCATGTCGATGACCCGCTCGCCGGTCCCCCCGGAGTCCCGGCCATCCTCGAGGATCAATGAGCGGTCGTCGGTGGCCACGCCGACGATGGCGAAGGGGCAGCGCTCGCGTTCGCACATCTGCTGGAACAGCGGCAACAGGTCGGGGTTCACTGCCAGGGTGTAGCGCTCCTGGCTTTCGTTGCACCAGATCTCCTTGGGCGCCAGTCCGGTCTCTTCGAGCGGCACCTTGCGCATGTCGAATCGGGCGCCCTTCCCGGCGCCGTCCACCAGTTCGGGGAAGGCGTTGCTGATGCCGCCGGCACCCACATCGTGGATGGCAACGACCGGGTTGGAGGCGCCCAGTGCCCAGCAATGGTTGATGACCTCCTGGGCCCGGCGCTGGATCTCAGGGTTGCCACGCTGAACCGAATCGAAATCCAGCGATGCGGTGTTGGTGCCGGCGGCCATCGAGCTGGCTGCGCCGCCACCCATGCCGATGCGCATGCCCGGCCCCCCCAGCTGGATCAGCAGGGTGCCGGCGCCGAAGGGCAGCTTGTGGGTCTGGCCATCGCTGATCACGCCGACTCCGCCAGCGATCATGATGGGCTTGTGGTAACCCCGGCGAACGCCGCCCACTGTCTGCTCGAAGACCCGGAAGTAGCCGCCCAGGTTGGGCCGGCCGAACTCGTTGTTGAACGCGGCGCCGCCCAGCGGGCCTTCGGTCATGATCTGCAGCGGGCTGGCGATGTGCTCGGGCTTGCCG
>CAYJEC010000331.1:0-4423 GCA_964369025.1 uncultured Ideonella sp.
GCGCCTGGCGGGAAGATGCACCTGCTGAAAGCTGTGCCGCCGCCTCGCTGTTCTGATTTCACGAAACCAGTCTCGGCCCTGGGCAGTGCGCGCCAATGCGCCCGGCCCGGGGCCGCAACCGCTTCAATCCACTGGATCCAATGACACGATGACCGCAGTGCGAACCACGACCCTGCGCAAGTCCTACGGCCGCGCCAGCGTGTTGAAAGGCGTGGACCTGGAGGTCCCTGGTGCGACGATCTTCGCACTCGCCGGCGTCAACGGGGCTGGCAAGACCACCCTCATCAAATGCCTGCTCGACTTCTGCTGCCCCAGCTCGGGCCGGATAGAGGTGTTCGGTGTCGATTCTCGGCTTACCACTGCACGTGCGAATCTGGCCTACCTGCCTGAACGCTTCGTGCCACCCTGGTACCTGGACGGTGCTGCCTTCTTGCGCTATGTGCTCGCGCTGCAACGCGCGGCCTACGAGCCGCAGGCGGTGTCGCGGGTTCTGGATCGGCTGGATCTCGACCCCTCGGCCCTGGAGCGCCCGGTGCGGCAATTCTCCAAGGGCATGACCCAGAAACTGGGCCTGGCGGCCTGCGTGCTCAGCGGCAAGCAGCTGTTGGTGCTCGACGAGCCGATGAGTGGCCTCGACCCCAAGGCCAGGGCGCGCCTGAAGACGCTGCTGACCGATCTGCGCAGCCAGGGCCGCACCATTTTCTTCAGCACCCACGCGCTGGCTGACATCGACGAGATCGGCGACCAGTTGGCCATCCTGGATGGCGGGCTGATCCGCTACAGCGGCACTCCCGCAGATTGCCGCAGCCAGTATGCCGCCGCGACGTTGGAACAGGCGTTCCTGCGCTGCTGCGAACAGGCTCAGGCCGCCGAGGCCGCTGCATGATGCGACTCCTGACCCTGCTCAATCTGCAATGGGTGCCCACCATTGCGGGTTTCACCGTGCTGGAGGCCTGGCGCTCGCGCCTGTTTGCCTGGGCTGCACTGGGGGCGCTTCTGGTTGCCTGCACGCACCCCTTTCTTGCCGAGTTGGCGCAGGCCGATGTGGCGCGCCTGAAGGCGGGACTGCTGGGTGGCCCGCTGCGAATGATGGCGGTGTTCTCCGTGGCGGCGCTGGTGGTCAGCGCGATGGTGCGCGAGTTGAATGACAAGGTCACCGAGTTGGTGCTGGCGATGGCGGTGCCGAGGCATCAGTTCTTTCTCGGCAAACTGGCGGGTTACATGCTTTGCTCGCTCGGCATGGCATTGATCTTCGCGCTGCCCGTGCTGCCGCTGTTTCAGGCACCCGGTCTGTACGCATGGGTGGCCTGGGCGGGCTGGACAACATCGCTGGCGCTGGAGCTCAGCCTGTTGGCCGGCGTTGCGTTGTTGGCGGTGCTGACTTTCGGGCACATGGCCCTGGCCATGGGGGCAACGTTTGCCATGTACTTGATGTCGCGCCTGCTGGCCGACGTGCAACTCATTGCCCGCACCGGCATGCACGGTGAAGCCTCCGACAAGGCCGCCGACGGGTTGTTGTCGTTACTGGGCCTGGTACTGCCGCGGCTCGACCTGTTCACCCAGACCGAGTGGCTGATCAGCGGCGTGGATGCCGCCGCCTTGGGCGCGCTGGCTGGCCAGGTGGCACTCTACCTGGGCCTGCTTGCCGCCGTCGGGCTGTGGGATCTGCACCGTCGAGAGTGGTGACCATGGCGTCCGCAGCCTGTGTTCAGCCGGAGGTCTCATGGCACAACGCCCGGTGAGCTCGGTGCCGCTGCCTGTCATGGCCATGCTGGTGTTCTGCCTGGCCGCCCAGATCGGCTGGCGCAGCCAGCAGGGCCTGCCGTTGGCGCGCGCCCAGGACCTGCCCCCGGTGCCTGCCGCGGAGTCGTACCGGCTGACTGGCTTGGGCGACCCGCTCCCATTGGCACAGGCCACGGCGATGTGGCTGCAGGCCTTCGACAACCAGCCTGGTGTCTCCGTGCCCTACCGCGAACTGGACTTTGAACGCGCGGTGGGTTGGCTGGATCTCATCCTTGAACTCGACCCCAAGGCGCAGGCACCGTTGCTGGTTGCCTCGCACATCTACGGCGAGGTGCCCGACCCACATCGCCAGCGCATCATGCTGGACTTCGTGGCTCGGCAGTTCGAGATCGACCCGATCAACCGTTGGCCGTGGATGGCGCATGTCACCATCGTGGCCAAGCACAAGTTGAAGGACGACGAACTGGCCCTGCGTTTCGCACGCCGCTTGCGCCACTTCGGCGAACAAAATCCCGAGCAGGTTCCCGCCTGGGCCCGCCAGATGGAAATCGTGGTGCTGACCGACATGGGGCAGGAAGAGGCTGCCAAAGTCCTCATCGGCGGCCTGCTGCAAAGTGGCAGGATCAAGGACGAAACCGAGTTGCGGCTGCTGAGCCAACGGCTGGAGCCACCTGGCAACCCGAGCACCCACCCGGGCAACCCGCCAGCCTCGAAGTAGGCGCGTCCGGCGGGACGGGTGCCCCACCTAAAGTTTGATCTCGACCTGCACCCGCCAGTTGACGAAGGTCGGCGCGGTGCTGAAGGCCGATTCGTCGGCCACCACACTGGTGCTCATCGAATCCTCCTGCAGCAGATTGCTGGCCGTCACCCGCACGCGAAAGTCCGGGTTGATGGACCACAGCACATAGGCGTCGACCACCCGCTTGGCCGACTGGATCAGCCACTGGCTCTCGGACAGCCGTGTGGTGAAGCCGGGCGTCAGGTTGACGTTGCCGCCCATCGTCAGCGGCCACCCTGGCACGCGGTAGTCGGCACCCATGTTGGCCGTGCCGCCGGGTTGCTGGTCCAGCCGGTTGTTCGGGCCGGGCACGCTGTCGACCGTCGAACGGAAGACGCTGAGGTTGGCGCGCAGATCCACGGCAGGCGCGTCGTCGACAAGTTCGTTGAGCCGGAACTTGGCCTCCAACTCCAGCCCCTGGGTGGTGGCCTTGCCGATGTTCCGCGGCCGAGCCACCCACCGCGGCTGATCGGACCATGGCACCTCCTCCAGCACCGTCACCGTTCGCATCAGGTCCTGGATGCGGCGATGGAACAGGTTGGCGCTCAGCAGGCCGCCGTTGGGAAGGTAGCGCTCCACAGCCAGGTCGACGCCAGTCGCCAGTTCTGGATGCAGGCCCGGGTTGCCGGCGCGGTCCGGGCTGGTCGGCGTGTTCTCGCCGGACGCCGGGTAGCGGTTGGACAGCGAAGGCCGGCCGAGCAGGTTTTGCAGGGTAGGTGACCGGTAGCTCCGCGTCAGGCTGATGCGGATCTGGTCGCGGCTCTTCGGATCAGGCTTCCAGGCAGCGTGCAGCAACGGTGTCCAGACGCTGGAGCGGTTCTTGTCGGTGCCGGTGCCGGCGCCTTGGCCTTCCGTGGCAATACCCTCCCAGCGAAGGCCGGCATGGGCCGACCACTCGGGGGTGAGGTTCCATTCGTCCTGCCCGTACGCCGCGTAGCGCCGCGTGCTGGCGCGCAGGTTGTCGCCAAAGTCAGTGAGCTGCGCCACGCCGTTCTCCAGCGTGCCGCGGGTCTCGGTGCGCCGGGCCATGTCGACCTCGGCACCCGTGACCAGGCTGTGATCGCCCTCCAGCAACACGCTGTACTTGGCGTTGAGATGGGCGCTGCGCTCCCGCGAATCCTGGTCGTCGACCGAGGTGCGCAACAACTGGTCGCCGGCATCGAACTCCTGGCGAACCGAGCTGCCGCGGGACTGCGAGCTGCCGATGCCACCGCGCCACTCCACGCGCCCGCCGTCGCCCAGGCGATGGCGGTACTGTGCGTTCAGGCGGGCCAGCGCGAAACGGCTCTCGCCGTCACCGGTGCTGTGGTCGAAGGTCTCGATGTCCGGCGGCGGCAGGCGACGCAGATCGAGCTCAGAACTGCGGCGGCTCCCGCCCTCCGAGAACACCAGCAACGGCATGACCATCAGCGAGGTGCCCTCGCCCAGAGGCCATTGAAGGCGCGCGTTGAGGTTCCCACCGTGCCGGTGATCCGACGAACGGCTGATCTCGGTCTGGTCGAATTCGGGCGAGACGGTGGTGACGCTGCCCTCGTCCTCTCGGCGCCAACGCCAGACAGTCCCCGAGACGTTGTAGTTCATCTCGCCCAGCTTGTCGTCACGCGTCCAGTTGACACTGGGAGCCAGGGCGCCGTTCTCCAAACCGAAACCGAGCTTCAGGTCGTTGAGGCGCTTGCGAAAGCCTTCACGCGTGATGATGTTGATGGTGCCGGCGATCGCGCGGGCGCCGGTTTCGGCAGTGGGAGCGCGCAGGATCTCGATGCGCTCGACCATCTCGGGATCGATCGAATCCAGCGAGAGCCCGCCCTGCACGCGTTCGCCATCGAGCAGGATCTGGGTGTAGCCACCGCCCAGGCCGCGCATCCGGATGTCGCTGGCACGGCCCTGAGTGCCGACGATGGT
>CAYJEC010000332.1:0-4423 GCA_964369025.1 uncultured Ideonella sp.
GATGTCGACAAAGCCGCCCCAGGCATATTCGACCTTCGTGCCGGCCAGTTGCGGGAAGGTACGCACCATGCGGCCGGCCATGCTGCCGGCGAGATTGGCCGGCGTGAGCGTGCTGTAGCTCACGCGCCCACCGTAGAGCAGGCGGTTGTCCGGCGTCGTGCGGAAGTAGTCGAGCACGAAGTTGGTGTCGCACACCGCCGAGCGGCTTGGCACCAGCGAGTCGCACAGTGCCGGGTCGATGCGCTTGGAGCACACGATGTAGGTGCCGACCGGCATGATGCGGGTCTCGAGTTGCTCGGCGATACCCTGCAGGTAGACGTTGCCGGCCAGCAAGGCCTGGCGGGCGCGGACCTCGCCCTGCGCCGTGGTCAGCCGCACGGTGGCACCTTGTTCGACCCGGGTGACCGGGCTGTTCTCGAACAGCAGCACCCCTGCCTCGGACGCGGCACGCGCGATGCCCAGCGAATACTTCAGTGGGTGCAGGTGGCCCGAGTGCGGGTCGTGGATGCCGCCCACATACCGCGGGCTGGCTATCCAGCGGCCGACGTCGGTCTCGCTGATGCGTGTGAAGCTGTGGCCGTAGACGTCGGCCATGCGGTCGGCCCACTCGGCCAGCTCGGCGGCCTTGCGGCGGTTGGTGGCCAGCCCAAGGTAGCCGTCTCGCCAATCGCAGTCGATCCGGTGGGTGGCAATGCGCTCGCGGATCATGTCGATCGCTTCCAGCGACATGGCCCAGACGCGCTTGGCGTCGTCCAGCCCCAACTGGGACTCGATCGTCTCCTGGTCGCAGGCCAGCCCGTGGATGGCCTGGCCCCCATTGCGCCCGCTGGCACCCCAGGCCACCTCCTTGGCTTCCAGCAGAACCACATGCAGGCCGCGCTGCGCCAGCTCAAGCGCAGCACTGAGACCGGCGAGCCCTCCACCGACCACAGCCACATCGCATTCGATGGCCTCCGTCAGTGCCGGATACCCTGGCCCACGCTGCACGGTGGCGGCGTAGTAGGAATCGCGGGCGAGATCGCGGTCGATGCTGAGGAAGCTCATAGGTAGGCGCTAGGCATGCCCTCGGTTCGTGAATCGGCGTCGGCGTTGGCTCAGGCCGCGCGCTTGAGCGCGGTGGCCAGGGTGTCAACGATCTGGTCAATGTGCTGGCGCTCGATGATCAGCGGCGGCGACAGGGCAATGGTGTCACCCGTGGTGCGGATCAGCAGGCCGGCGTTGAAGCAGTCCAGGAACACATCGAAAGCCCTCGCGGCCGGTGCGCCAGCACGCGGCGCCAGTTCGACACCGCCCACCAGGCCGACGTTGCGGATGTCGATCACATTGGGCAGGCCCTTGAGCGTGTGCAAGGCCTCGGCGAAGTAGCCCTGGAGTTCGGCGGCGCGGGTCAGCAGGCCCTCGTCCGCGTAGGTTTCCAGCGTGGCCAGGCCGGCAGCGCAGGCCAACGGATGGGCTGAATAGGTGTAGCCGTGGAAAAACTCGATCAGGTGCTCCGGGCCCTGCATGAAGGTGTCGTATATGGACTGCTTGGCGATCACGGCGCCCATCGGCACGCAGCCGTTTGTCAGGCCCTTGGCACAGGTGATCAGGTCCGGCGTGACCCCGAAGGTCTGGGCGCCGAACGCCGAGCCGGTGCGGCCGAAACCGGTGATGACCTCGTCGAAGATCAGCAAGATGCCGTGCCGGTCGCAGATGTCGCGCAGCTTGTTGAGGTAGCCGACAGGTGGTATCAGCACGCCAGTGGAGCCGGCAACCGGCTCGACGATCACTGCGGCGATGGTCGACGCATCATGCAACGCGACCAGGCGCTCCAGGTCGTCCGCCAGTTCGGCGCCATGGGCGGGGAGGCCGACGCTGAACGCGTTGCGGGCCGGGTCATGGGTGTGGCGGATGTGGTCCACCCCACCCAGCATGGTGCCGAACATCTTGCGGTTGGCGACCATGCCACCCACCGAAATGCCACCGAAGTTCACGCCGTGGTAGCCGCGCTCGCGGCCGATCAGGCGGGTGCGCTGGCCTTCGCCTCGCACGCGGTGGTAGGCGAGGGCCATCTTCAACGCGGTCTCCACCGATTCGGAGCCCGAGTTGGTGAAGAAGACCTTGTTCATGCCGCCCGGCGCCAGTTCGGCCACCTTGTGGGCGAGCTCGAAGGCCTTCGGGTGGGCCATCTGGAACGGCGGTGCGTAGTCCATCTCGGCGGCCTGTTCGGCAATCGCCTGCACGATCTTCGGCCGTGCGTGGCCCGCGTTCACGCACCACAGGCCGGCAACGCCGTCGAGCACCTGCCGGCCGTCGTCCGTCCAGTAGTGCATGCCTGCGGCCTTCTTGAACATTCGCGGCGCCCTCTTGAACTGGCGGTTCGCGGTGAAGGGCATCCAGTAGGCGTCGAGGGGCGTGTTCATCGTGGTGGCTCCGCAGCGATTTGCACCGCCGATAGGGAGTGAAGTCTAGTCAATCAGGCGCGCAATGTGCTTGCGCGATCTGCAAGGGGCAACCCTGCAGGGCGCAATAAAGTGCGAAATTCTCTGCGACACTCAGAACAATATGCGAGAAACCTCAAAACCACTGCAATTGGATGCGATCGACCGGCTCATTCTGGAGCAGTTGCAGGCCGACGGGAAGCTCTCCAACGTGGAGTTGGCGCAGCGCGTCCACCTGTCACCCTCAGCCTGCCTGCGGCGCGTCAAGCAACTCGAGGACGAGGGCGTGATTTCGCAGTATGTGGCCCTGCTGAATCCGAAGGCGATCGGCCAGCATGGCACCAGTTTCACGATCATCAACCTCGAGAACATGAGCAACGCTCTGCTCGGCGCGTTCGAGCAGGCGGTTCGCGACGAGCCACAGATTCTCGACTGCTACTACGTGGCCGGCTCGAACGATTACCTGATCCGCTTCGCCTACCGCGATGCCGAGGATCTCGAGCGCTTTCACACAGAGGTGCTGATGCGCCTGCCCGGCGTCGAGCGCTCGAACTCGATGCTGGTGCTGCGCACGGTCAAGAAGACAACGTCGCTGCCCCTTTGATCTGCCGTCACTGGCTGGCAAGTCGCGCACGTGCCTGCTCGCGCTCGAGCTTGGCCAGCCTCTTGGCTTCGGGGTAGATCAGCGACTCTTCCAATGCGATGTGTTCTCGGTAGAGCTGGCTGAAGACCTCGACCGCTCGGCGCAGGGCGTCGAAATCCACCCCGCCGATACCCAAGGCCAACGCATCCACTTGCGGCCCGATCTCGCGCCAATCCTCCTCGAGCCAACCGTGGTCCTGCTGCAGCCGATGCACATGCTGGATCAGGTCCACGTCGCCGCTCGCCAGGAGGTCGGGAAAGACGTGTCGCTCCTCCTCTGCATGGTGGTGGTGGCCGACCTCGGCAAAGAACCGCACCACAGACCGGGCAATCGCGCGCAGTGGCACGGTTGATCCGTCGCGCTCGACGCCGTGCACCACCTGGGACAACTGCTCCAGCGCCAGCATCAGTTCCCGGTGCGTGGACTCCAGCTCTTCGAGAGGTGGCATGGAAGGCGCCAGGGACCGCCCGGTTCGAAGTGGGTCGATGCGCATGAATGTTCTCCTGACAGGATCCACCCATTGTTCTGGCGCGCTTGGCTGGCATGTTGTCCAGGATCAAGCGGGGTGGGATGTGGCCTCTGCAGTGCTGGCCCGAGGCGCGACGCCCTTTTTGCTATCCGGAAAGCGCTTCTCGCATTGTGAAACCTAGCCGTGTTGCGGTGCAGCAGATTTTTTCGGTATGAAATTCTCGATTCCACATAGCGGAATCAATCGGATAACTTGTTGATTTCATTCAAACTAAAATCGTGTCTTATATAAGACATAAGTCTTCACAGCTTTCGTCAAGCGGCGTAGGCTAGAGCCCAAGTTGTTCCTGTTTCTTCACTCGTCCATCTGCTCAAGGAGCCTGACATGACCCAACTGACCCGCGACCAGCAAATTGCCGCACTCGAAAAGGACTGGGCCGAGAACCCGCGCTGGAAGGGCATCAAGCGCGGCTACACCGCGGCCGACGTCGTGCGCCTGCGCGGCTCGCTGAAGGTCGAGCACACGCTGGCCCAGCGTGGCGCGGAGAAACTGTGGAACCTGGTCAACACCGAGCCCTTCGTCAACTCCCTGGGCGCCCTGACCGGCAACCAGGCGATGCAGCAGGTCAAGGCCGGCCTGAAGGCCATCTACCTGTCGGGCTGGCAGGTCGCCGGCGACGCCAACAGCAATGGCGAGATGTACCCCGACCAGTCGCTGTACTCGGTGGACTCGGTGCCCAAGGTCGTCAAGAAGATCAACGCCACCTTCGCCCGTGCCGACCAGATCCAGTGGAGCGAAGGCAAGAGCGACGTCGACTACTTCGCGCCCATCGTGGCTGAAGCCGAAGCTGGATTCGGTTGCGTGCTGAACGCGTTTGAACTGATGAAGGCC
>CAYJEC010000333.1:0-4413 GCA_964369025.1 uncultured Ideonella sp.
GACACCGGAATGCACCGTGCCGACCAGCACATCGACCTGGTCGCGCTTGACCAGCTTGTTGACGTTGTCGGTGGCCTTGGCCGGGTCGCTCTCGTCGTCGACCTTGAAGAATTCGATCTCACGGCCCCCGAGCTTGCCGCCCTGCTCGGCCACATAGAGTCGGACGCCATTCTCGATGGCGGTGCCCAGTGCGGCATAGGTGCCGCTGTACGGCAGCATCAGGCCGACTTTGAGCTTGGCCGGCGCCTGCGCGGCGGCTGTCAACGGCAACAGGGCCGCGGCGGTGGCCCAGACCAGGGCGGTTCGGCGCAGGGAGCAATGGGGCATGGGGATGTCTCCGGTTCAGGTTGGAATATCGGGGTTCTGGCTACCACCGCCAGCGCCCACCCGAATTGAGCGTACCGTAATCACCGAGGCGGCCCTGTAGGGCAAGCACGGGGCGATCTGGCGCTCTGCGCAGGTGTTGAAACGAACGGTTATCGACGAATCATGCAGTATCTTGCCTGTGTCTGAACTGTATTCGCCAGACAAGGATCAAGCAAGCATAATAATGCATGTATCGCGTTAACACCTAGGCCAGTGCCGCGAGGTTCTGGGGGCTGCGTTCAGGCCGGGTCGCTGCCGTTGCACAGATTCGGGATGTCCACCTGGCAGACGATGCCAGTCGGCTCGCGCGCCCGCCATGCCACCGATCCGCCCATCAGTTTCACACGCTTGCGGATGCCTCCCAGCCCCAGGCCGTGCGACCACTTGGCGGGCTCGCGTCCGACGCCGTCGTCGCTCATCGTGATGGTGAAGTGGCCGTCGTGCAGTTGGCATTCGATCAGCACCTGACGCGCCTTGGAGTGCGCGATCGCGTTGCTGACCAGTTCGCGCAGGATGCGGGTGATCGATGACCACTGGACCATCGTCAAGGTCAGGTCCTGGTCGAACGTGGCGACCCACTCGAGTTCGCATCGCACGGCATCGAGCCGCTGGGTGATGTCGGTCTTCCATTCGGCAGAAGCGAGGGCCAACGAGTGATTGGACGCGGCCAGACCGCGGGTCAATGTCTTCAGGTCTTGCAAGGTGTGGCGAACGTAATCCTCCATCTCCTTGCTCTGGGCCTTGTACATCAGGGTCAGCAGGCGGGCCCCGATGTCGTCGTGCAGATCCTGGGCGATGCGAACGCGCTCTTCGGTGCGGCCCCGCTCGACAGCGCGATCGTGCGCCAGCGCGCGCATGAGTTGCTCGACGATGCGGTCTGCCAGGCGTGCATCCTCAGGTGTGAAGAGGCGCTTGCCGCGCTCGGCAAAACGCAATGCGATCTGGCCGTCCAGCATCGGGCCCTGGGTGAGGTTGGGGATGGGCACCATCAGCACCGCACCATTGCCGGCCACCCGGCTTTGTTTGGCGCGGCCCTCGGTGCGCATGGTCTCCAGGGGTTCGAACACGTGGCGCAGAAGATCGGCCATGCGATCCGGCGCTCGCTCGGGCTTGGCCTCCACCTCACGCGCGATCCGGTAGAGGTGGTCGAACATGCGCTCGGTGGTCAGCGTGCGCGCGCCCATCATCTGGTTCACCAGCCACTGGCGGATCGCGGCATACGCCCCCAGCGCGAGAAACAGGGACAACATGTGCGAGGCGAACTGGCTGAACGAGAGGACGGCGACGAACAACACATCGACAGAAGTCGCCACGGTGCTGACGCCAGCCAGCATGGCGAACTCGCGCATCACGTTCTGCGACCGGGCGATGAACGGCAGCATCATGACCACTGAGGCGAAGAACACGCTCCAGATCACCGGGCCGACGGCAGCCATGGGCTGCACATCCGGCGGCATGTGCGGCACCAGCGAGACCGCCAGGGTCAACAGCGCCAGTGCGGCTACCGTGACCATCCCGAAGCGCCGCATCACCACGGCGAACGGGTGCATCTTCAGATGGTGGGACCAGGTCAGGAAGGCGATGGCAATCGCACCGTCCAGCAGCAGCAAGGATTGCGGCCACCACCAAGCGTGCGGGTTGCCAAAAGCCACCACGCTGAAGGCAAACTCGGCCGTGGCCCCCCAGGCCAGCAGCAACGGCAGGCCTGTCCAGCGCAGGCGCAGGGGGTGAACTGCGGTGCTGTGCACGATGGCGGCGCCGGTCACCAGATCGAGCAGGGTGAGCACCGTGTGTTCGCGCAGCACCAGCGCGCTGGGCAGGGTCAGCGCCGGGACCGAGCCGACCGCGGCGAGCAACAACTCGCCAGCCTGGGCCAGCGCCATCACCGCGTACAGCACGTTGCGGAAATGCGGCTGAACGAGAGGGACGATCCAGCCGACCAGAAACAGCACCATCGCAAACGCGCTGAGCAGCCAGAACATTGCCCCCAGGCTGGCGTAGCCCCGCGGGTTGGGCGCTACATCGATACGGCGTCCATCGGCGAACACCAGCACCAGATGGCCGGCCTCGACGGCCTGTGCCACTTTCAGCCTCGCCTGGACCAACTGGCGCCGGTGGGCGTCGTCGACCAGCCAGCGGGCCGAGTGGGTCAGCGCCAGGGCGTCGAAAGCCACCTCGGCGCCATCGCCAGTTTCAATGGAGACGAGTTCGCGCCCGACTTGGTCCTTCAAACCCGGCACGGTGGTGTAGACCAGTTCCAGCCGGCCCTGTGACGTGGCTCGCCAATCGGCGGCGACGTGCGGGTTGTGCGCCATCTCGCGGGCCAGCAGAAACACGGTCAGGCAGGCCATCACCGCAGCCAGCAGCAGCGCTTGCCGCCGCCAGCCTATGCGCAGTGCCGTCCGGCCCGGGATCTGGCCTGAATGGGCAGGCTCGGTGAAGCGCGAGTCCGTGTTGGACCACGCGCTGTCAGGACCGGGCGGGCCGCTGTCTGCGGCATCCACCGGGGACGCAGGGCGCGTCATGCCGCGACGGTGCAGGGCGTCAGACCAAGCCTTGCTTGCTGGCGAGCACGGCTGCTTCGGCCCGGCTCGAGACGTTGAGCTTGCGGTAGATCGACTTGATGTGATCGTTGACGGTGAACCACTTGATGCCCATGAGATTCGCGATCTCCTTGATCGTGAAACCCTTGCTCAGGTACGTCAAGACCTCGATTTCACGGGGCGTCAGGTGTGGCAGATCGACCGGCTTTTCGATCGGCACCGGGCGGGCTCCCGCGTTGCCTGCCGCGTTGGCCGAGTTGCCCACCGGCGCTGGCGCTGGCGCTTCTGCCGCAGCGCCATGGCGGAAGTGGGTCAACAGGCGGCGAGCGATGGCCGGCGACAGGGGCGGTTGCCCCAACACGATCTTTCGCAATTCCTCGACCAGAACGTCGAAGCGATCTTCTTTCAGCAGGTAGCCGTCGGCCCCACATTGGAGCGCCGGGAAGAGGTGGTCGTCGTCCGAGTACAGCGTCGTCACCACCTTCGTGGCGGGGTACTGGGTCAGTTCGGCCAGCAGTTCCAGCCCATTGCCATCCGGAAGTTCGAGATCGACCAGCATCAGCTTGAAAGGGTCGGCCCCATGCAACCCCTGAGGGCCGGTGAGGGCGATCTGTGCGCGAGCTGTTTCGAGGTCACCGGCTTCGGTGATCGAGATGGGGTCGCTGAAGCTCTCACGAAGGACACGCGAGAGGAAATCGCGAGCCACCGGGTTGTCCTCCAGGATCAACACCTTGACTGTCATTTTGAGGGCCTTTTACAACGACTGCGAGACAAAAGTCATCGTAGCAGCGGGGTGGCACCACCGGAGTCCCCGCAATGGGGGAGCTGTTGCGCCCGGTTCACCCCCCTGTTCTAGGGGGTCAGGCGCCGTTGACCATCACCAGCTTGCCGCGGATCTGGCGATCCGCGAGCCGCCGGTAGGCGGTCTTCACCTCGCTCATTGGCAGCAATTCGTCGATGACCGGCTTGATCTTTCCCTGCGCGTACCACTGGCCCAGTTCGCCCAACATGCGCGCATTGGCGGCAGGCTCGCGGCGCACGAAATCGCCCCAGAACACGCCGACCACCGCCGCGCCCTTGAGCAGTGGCAGGTTGAACGGCAGGGCCGGGATGCCACCTGCGGCGAAGCCGACGACCAGATAGCGGCCGCGCCAGGCGATGGATCGGAAGGCCGGCTCGGCGTAGTCGCCTCCAACCGGGTCGTAGATGACATCCGGCCCTTTGCCCCCGGTCAGCGACTTGAGCGAGTCTCGAAGGTTCTCGCGGCTGTAGTTGATCGTCGCGTCGGCCCCGATAGACGTGCACAGTGCACATTTTTCATCAGTTGAAGCGGCGGCAATCACGCGGGCGCCGACGGCTTTGGCGATCTGGATGGCCGACGTGCCCACCCCACCGGCGGCGCCCAGCACCAGCACGGTGTCGCCGGCCTTGAGCTGGGCCCGGTCTACCAATGCGTGGTACGAGGTGGCGTAAATCATGATGAATGCAGCTGCGTCCACATGCG
>CAYJEC010000334.1:0-509 GCA_964369025.1 uncultured Ideonella sp.
CGGGACTATCACAAGGTGCTCCGCCAGCGCCTGCAGGCGCTGGCCGAGCGCATTGCCGAGGTGGCCGGGCCTTTCGGCCACCGGGTGTTCACCGATTCGGCCCCAGTGCTGGAGGCCGAACTGGCCACCCGCAGCGGTCTGGGCTGGCGTGGCAAGCACACGCTGGCCCTGTCGCGCGAGGCGGGCTCGATGTTTTTCCTGGGCGAGATCTACGTCGACATGCCCTTGCCGCTGACCGAGCCCGCGGGCGCGCATTGCGGTACCTGCGAGGCCTGCCTCAGCGTGTGCCCGACGCAGGCCATCGTGGCCCCGTATCGGCTGGATGCACGGCGCTGCATCTCCTACCTGACCATCGAGCATGCGGGGGCCATCCCCGAGGCGCTGCGGCCGCTGATGGGCAACCGCATCTACGGCTGTGACGACTGCCAGCTCGCCTGCCCGTGGAACAAGTACGCGCAGCGCGCCAGCCTGCCGGATTTCGACGAGCGCGCGCCATTGGGTGCGGCCAC
>CAYJEC010000334.1:519-4407 GCA_964369025.1 uncultured Ideonella sp.
GCCGAGTTCCTGCAGCGCACCGAGGGCAGCGCGATCCGCCGTATCGGGCACGGCCGTTGGCAGCGCAACCTGGCGGTGGCGATGGGCAATGCGCTGGCGGCGGGCGTGGCCGAGGCAATCGAACTGCGTGCGGCCCTGGCAGGCGGGCGCCAGGACGCGTCGCCGCTGCTGCGCGAGCACATCGACTGGGCCCTATCGCAAGGCGTTCAATGAGGCCAGTGCCAAGGGAAGGCCCAGCATCGCCAGCAGCGTCGACACGCTGACCAGGCCGGCGACGAAGGCGCCGTGCCCGCCCATGCGGGTGGCCAGCACATAGGCACTTGAGGCGGTGGGCAGCGCGGCGAAGGCCACCACGATGGTCTGCTGGCCGGCCGGCAGGTCGACCGCGATCACCAGCGCCACCGCGACTGCCGGAAGCACCAAGTGCCGGATGCCGAGCAAGGCGGTCGCCAGGGCCGGGGCGTCGCGCAGGGCGCCCATGTGCAGGCCCGCGCCGACCGCCATCAACCCCAGCGGCAAGGCGGCCGCCCCGATCTTTTGCAGCGGCAGGGCCACCACGTCGGGCAGTTGCAAGCCGGCGAGGTTGGCCAGCAGGCCGGATACGGTGCCGATGATCAGCGGGTTGCGAAGCAATTGGCCGCCGAAGTGCTGGCCTGACTGGCGGGCCAGCGGCCACACCGCGGCCACGTTGCACAGCGGCACGCAGACGGCCACGAGCAGCGCGATCCAGGCCACGCCCTGCAGCCCGCCAAGGCGTTCGGCCAAGGCCAGCCCGACATAGGAGTTGAAACGGAAGGCCGCCTGTGCACCCGACGCGTGGGTGCGCGCGTCGACCCCCGGCCAACGCGCCAGCGCGTACGACAGCACGATCCCGCAGGACACCACCGCCACGCCACAGCCGGCAAAGCCCAGCAGCGCCCCGGGGTGGATGGGCTGGCGCACGATGGACACGAACAGCAGCACCGGGAACAGCAGGTAGTAAACGAGCCTTTCCACGCCGTCCCACAGCGGGCGGTCCAGCGCGGTATGCCGGCAGATCAGGTAGCCAGCGACGATCAGCAGGAAATCCGGCAGCAGGAGCAGCAGAGTCGACATCGACGCCAGTGTGCCAGGGCCGAGGTACGCTTCAGGCCCGATGAGCGACCTGCCTGCCGCCCCGCCTGCCGAGCCCCTGATCGACGCCTTCGCGGCGGCGCTGTGGGTCGAGGACGGCCTGTCTGCAAACACGCTGGCAGCCTATCGCCGGGACCTGACGCTGCTTCACGCCTGGTTGGCGGCACACACAGACCGTACCCTGGCCACGGCACGGGAAGCCGATCTGCTGGGCTATGCCGCGGCCCGCCACGCGGGCAGCCGCACCACCAGTGCCAACCGCCGGCTGGCGGTGTTCCGGCGGTTCTACCGCTGGGCCTTGCGCGAGCGCTGGGTGGTGCAGGACCCGACCCTGCGCCTGGCCCCGGCGCGCCAGACCCTGCGTGTGCCCAAGACGCTCAGCGAAGCCCAGGTGGAGGCCTTGCTCCGGGCGCCGGACGTGGACACGCCGTTGGGCTTGCGCGACCGCTGCATGCTGGAGCTGATGTACGCCAGCGGGCTGCGGGTCAGCGAGCTGGTGGGCCTGCACAGCGTGCAACTCAGCCTGGCCGATGGCGTGGTTCGGGTCACCGGCAAGGGCTCGCGCGAACGCCTTGTCCCATTCGGCGAGGAAGCGGCGAGCTGGGTCCAGCGCTATGTGGCCGAGGCGCGGCCGGCGATCCTGGCCGGGCAGGGCAGCCCGGCGCTGTTCGTCACGGCCCGTGGGGGCCCGATGACCCGCCAGATGTTCTGGACGCTGGTCAAACGCCATGCCATCAGCGGCAGCGTGAACGTGCCTCTGTCACCGCACACGCTCCGGCATGCCTTCGCCACGCACCTGCTGAACCATGGGGCCGATCTGCGATCCGTGCAGATGCTGCTGGGCCATGCGGACATCTCGACCACCACCATCTACACCCATGTGGCGCGCGAGCGGCTGAAAGCCCTGCACGCACGCCACCACCCCCGGGGGGGCTGAGGGAGGGCGGTGGTCAGAAGTTGTGGCGGATGCCCAGTGCCAGGGCGTCGTAGTTACCGCCGTAGAACCTGACGATGTCATCGCGGTCGATGCGGGTGTAGTACCCGTAGACCTTGGTGCGCTTGCTCAGGTTGTAGTTGTAGCCGAGCGTGTACTGGACTGCATCGCTGCGGTGCACATTGGCGTATTCGCCACCCCGGCCGACGTTCAGGTGGAACTCGGATGCACCCATGACATACATGACCGAGATGCGAGCGTGGACGGCATCGCCCACAACCGGGATGTCGGACCGCTGCACGGTAGCGCCGAAGGTGACGGCACCGAGCTCGTACAGGCCACGTACCGCGAACTGCGTGGCGTCGCCATTCTTTTCGTAGCCGGCACCCAGGTGCAGGGGGCCCGAATCGTAGTTGGCTGCCAGGTCGTAGGTCTTCTCGGTGTCGGTGCCTTCCGCGATGGACACGGCGGCGTGGAGCACCAGACCGCCCATGCTCGGTGACATGTAGCCGATCTTGTTGGTGTTGCGGCCGAGGTAGGTGTAGAAGGCATCCGACGAGTCACCGGTCTCGTGGTTATGCATGCCGATGTAGTCAGAGGTCGCGAAGTAGGCCTCGCTGGTGTAGGTACCCAGGCGGACGGTACCGAAACCACCGCTCAGGTTGACTTCTGCCTGACGGCCCCAGAACGGCGTGCCGGCGGTGCCGGTGCTCGGGTCGAAGCCGTGCTCGATCTGGAAGCCGGCCTTCATGCCGCCACCCAGGTCTTCCGTGCCCTTGAAGCCGATGCGCGACGAGGTGTTGTTGACTTCGCTGGTCCGGTCACCACCGTTGCGGCTGACGCTCTCGACGGTGACGTTCAGCCGGCCGTAGATGGAGACGCTGCTCTGGGCGAACGCGGGGGCGGCGAAGGACAGCGCCAAGGCGGCGGTCAAGGGCAACAACTTCATGAGGGGCTCCTGGTCTTTTTGCATCTTGCTGCGAGGCCGCTGCATACGGGGATTTTAGAAAGATGCACTGAATCGGGGCCGGCTATTTGTGACACGTGCACGGGTTGGAGGCGCAATGTCGCGCGCCTGCAACGTACGGTGGACGGTGGCCCGGGCGGCACAATCCTGTCCATGGACCACAACTTCGTCTCTGCCTTCGTCCTGCTGCTGCTGGTGCTGGACCCGTTCGGCAGCCTGCCGATCTTCATTTCAGTGCTGCGAGGCGTGGCACCGGAGCGGCGCACGCGGGTGGCCTTGCGCGAGGTGGCGATCGCGTTCTCCGTCCTGTTGGCCTTCATGTTCACGGGCCAGGGTTTCCTGAGCCTGATGCACTTGTCCGAGCGGTCCCTCGAGGTCGCCGGCGGCGTGATCCTGCTGATCATCTCCATCCGGATGATCTTCGCCTCGGGTGGCGAGGTCTACGCGTCGGACGGCCAACGCGAGCCGATGATCTTCCCGCTCGCGGTGCCGTTGCTGGCGGGGCCTTCGGCCATGGCCACGGTTCTGCTGCTGGCATCGCGCCAGCCTGAGCGGATCGTGCACTGGGTGGCGGCACTGACCCTGGCGATGGCCATCAGCGGCCTCGTGCTGCTGCTGGCCGAGCGCATCCGCAAGTTGCTGGGCACGCCCATGGTCTCGGCGCTGGAGAAACTGATGGGCCTGGTGCTCACCGCCATCGCGGTCGAGATGATCCTGGCCGGCCTGAAACGCTACTTCTTCGAACCCTGAGCCAGGGCCAACGGGTGCTCGGTTGACTCAGAGCCGCGCCAGTTCCTCCGCGGTGAAGCCGGCCGCCTCGCGTGCGCTCAGGTTGAAGGGCGCGCGCAGGCGCGGAGCCTGGTACTTCAGGGTC
>CAYJEC010000335.1:0-3402 GCA_964369025.1 uncultured Ideonella sp.
CCGCGTTGCCGTTGCCGACGTCGACCAGCCATTTGCGCGTGCCGTCGGTGGACGTGTGGTCGCTGATGATGGCCGGCGCCGTGACGTGGGCGCGGGTTTTCAGTTTGTCGCGCAGCGACTTGGCCAGATCGGTCATGGCACCGAAATCGGCGGCGCCCTTCTGATGGATCCAGCGAAACAACTGGGTCGCGCGAAAGCGCCTTTCCCCCAGCCCCTCGCAGTACGCGGCCAGTCCGTCGAGATCGAAGTCAAGAAGATTGACAAGACTCATCGTGCGACCCTGGCCGCTCGCGCCAGCTCAGCGCGAGTGGATGCTCATGCCGGGGAAGAAGAACGCGATCTCGACAGCCGCGGTTTCGGCGGCGTCCGAGCCGTGAACGGCGTTGGCGTCGATCGAGTCGGCGAAATCGGCGCGGATGGTGCCCTTGTCGGCCTTCTTCGGGTCGGTGGCGCCCATCAGGTCGCGGTTCTTCAGGATCGCGCCCTCGCCTTCCAGGGCCTGGACCATCACGGGGCCCGAGATCATGAAGCTCACCAGATCGTTGAAAAACGGACGGGCCTTGTGCACCGCGTAGAACGCCTCGGCGTCAGCACGTGACAACTGCATCATGCGCGCGGCAATGACCTTCAGGCCGGCGCCTTCGAAGCGGGCGTAGATCTGACCGATGACATTCTTGGCAACAGCGTCGGGCTTGATGATCGAGAGGGTGCGTTCGATGGCCATGAGAGATTCCTTGAGATGAATGAGTTCGATGCAACCGGCCTTCCAGGCGAGTCGGCCGCAGTTTGCGTGAGCAAAGCCTTGAATTCTAGCGTTGGCGTATGACTTGCGGGACGCGCCTGCCCTCAGCGGCGGCCGCCGCGACGTCCGCCCCCGCCTCCGCCGCCGCCGCCACGCCCCTGCATCTTTCGGGTGAACGCATCGGCGCCGATGTAGCCCACGGATGTCTGCATCGGATCGGGTTCCTTTGGCGTGCCACCGCCTTTGCCACCCTTGCCGCCCTTGCCCCCGGAGCCGCCCGTACCGAAGCCGCGGTTGGGCTGGACGAAGCGCTTGTCGTAGGTCTGCTGCAGCGGATTCGGGATCGGCCCGTTCTCAAAATCGTCCTCGCGCGAGGTAGCGCGTTCGCGCTGGATGGCCCGCTTGTCGAAGGTCTGCTGCAATGGGTTCGGGATGCGGGTCGGGTCGCCTGGTTCGCGCCATGCCTCGGGTGCCCGGTCGCCCGCCGGGCGTTCGACACGCTCGGGGCGGTCTGGCCTGTCGCGGCGCTTGTCGTTCTTCTTGCCCGGACCGCGGTCGGCCTGGCGATCCGGCTGGCGCTCGCCGCTCGGAGCCGGACCCCGCTTGCCTTGCGGAGGCGCGCCGCGATCACCACGATTGTCGCGCCGTGGTTCGCCCCGGTTGTCGCCTCGGCTGTCCGGGCGGCCGCCATCCGTCATCTGCCGCAAGGTGCGCAGGTCGCCCTCGCCGAGATCCACCCAAGCACCCCGCTTCAGGCCGCGTGGCAGGACCACACAACCGTAGCGGATGCGGATCAGCCGGCTGACCGTCAGGCCGACCACGTCGAAAAGTTTGCGGACCTCGCGGTTGCGACCCTCGGTGATGACAACGCGATACCAGCGGTTGACACCCTCGCCACCACCGTCTTCGATGGACTTGAACGCCGCACTCTGGCCCTCGATCTCGACCCCGGCGAGAAGCCGTTCCTTGGCCTCTTTCTCCAGAGTGCCCAAGACGCGTACTGCATATTCGCGCTCGACGCCGAAACGCGGATGCATCAGCTTGTTGGCCAGATCACCCGAGTTGGTGAACAGCAGCAGGCCCTCTGTGTTGATGTCCAATCGGCCGACCGACTGCCACTTGCCTTGCTGCAGCCTCGGCAACTTGCGGAAAACGGTGGGGCGCTGCTGCGGATCGTCGTGCGAAACCACTTCGCCGACCGGCTTGTGGTACGCGATGACGCGAGCTGGTGGCGGCGCAATGCGCACGCGGACAGGCTTGCCGTCGATGGTGACCCGGTCACCGAATGAGATGCGCATTCCGGTGTGGGCGACTTCGCCGTTCACCGACACGCGGCCGTCGATGATCATCTGCTCCATGTCGCGGCGCGAGCCAATGCCGGACTGCGCCAGCACCTTGTGCAGCTTCGGTGCATCGGTGTCGGGCGCCAGGACGCGCTTGTCGGCGCCCTCTTCGACCGCCTCGGTCGCCTCCGCCACCTCGGCCGGCTCGGGCTGGGCCGCAGCCTGCCTGTCGTCCTCCCGCGCCACCGGCGCAAAAGTCTCTGCCTCAGGTTCGTCGTCTGCCGCGTCGTCGTACTCTCCGGCAACCACAGCGGCGAAGAGTTCACCCACATCGGGCACCGGGACACCAGGCCCCACAGGCGCCCGCGCCATCGGAGCCTCTCCTTCCCCCTCGGCGCGCGAGCCACCCCGGCGGCCACGGCGCCGGTTGCGCCCACGTTCTCGACGAGCTTCGCCGCCCTCTTCCGTGCTTGCAGGGCCGGGGTGCCCGCCTGCCTCGCCAGCCATGGGACTCGTGTCGTCCCTGAGCTCCGAGGATGCCTCGCTGACCACGGGTCTGGGGACCGGCTGCATCACCGCCTCAACGGGTGACGGGTTGCTCAAGTCCAGGCTCTCGCCGTCTGCCGGCGGCTTTGGGGCCCGCTGGCGCGGCTTGCGCGCAGGCTTCTCGGCCGTTGCCGCCGGATCGCCCTCGGGCGGCAGGCCAGCAGCCGAATCGGCGATCACCTCCTCCGCTGCCTTGGCCTTGGGCGTGCGGGTGCGGCGCTTGGGCGGGCCACCCGCGTCAGGAGCGGCCGTGTCGGCAGCCGGCGCCGGCTCCACGGGAGACGGAGAATCAGGCTTCGGGTCGGTGTTCATGCTTCGGGCAAGTTCGTGGGAGTGGCGGAGGGCACAGCGAACTCATCGGTCGCCGTCAGAGAGTAGTCGGCGGGCTGCTGAGCCGGCAGGTCGGATCCGATGTCGACAGGCACGTCCAGCGGCAGTTCGCCCTGGTCAACCAGAAGATCCGGCTGCTCAGCGGAGAGCGCCTCCAGGGCCTCGACCGGCGTACCACCCTCCAGCAGGGGCAGGCGATCCAGGCTTTCGAGGCCCAGGTCGTCGAGGAACTGCCGGGTGGTGGCATAAAGCGCCGGGCGTCCCGGGGCGTCGCGGTGGCCGATGGACTCGATCCAGTTGCGATCCTCGAGCTGCTTGATGATCTGGCTGGAAACGACCACGCCGCGGATGTCTTCGATATCGCCGCGCGTGACCGGCTGGCGGTAGGCAATGATCGCCAGGGTTTCCAGCACGGCACGCGAGTAGCGGGGTGGCTTCTCTGGATTGAGCCGGTCGAGGTACTCGCGCATCTCGGGGCGGCTCTGCAGGCGCCAGCCGGTG